>NZ_JAOYTK010000004.1:0-267973 GCF_025846885.2 Brucella sp. HL-2
TCTCAAGGCAACACTGATCGCCATCGCAGCCGGACACCCCCAAAGCCGCATCGACAACCTGCTCCCATGGAACTTTAATACGTCAAGCTAGATCACAGGTGCTCCGCAGCGAACGCTTACGTTTCTTTGGCCTGATGTTGAATTCTTCGTTCGCAACACTCAACGTTGTTGTTTTGCCGGTGATGTTAACCTTACCTTCGATGCTCCCTGCACAACCAGGTTGGTTTTCTTTGATTGGTACGTTTGTCGATAGTTAAACAGGATAATGGTCTTCAGCCTTGCGGACCAAATGAGCATCTAACATAGCGGCCGTATTGTTGTTTGAATAATGGCCTTCATAAGATGTTTGATTTTAAGTAGCAGCGGACAATGCTGCAATTGCAAACGACATTCCCATCAGAAAAACTCGAAGCATATGTCACCTGTTGCTCGTTGCGGTCATCTCAAGCTTAATACTATCCAGAAAATACAATGTGGATAGCGACCGGTACCCTTTTGTGTTTAACCGTATGGTGAAGCACACACAATATAGTCAAGCGCTCATAAGCCGATGAACCGCCTAAGAGAAAGATCTGCAGATGAAAAGCTGGATAACCATTCCGATTTTTCTGTCTGTTTTTGCGGCGGGATGCAGCCCGAACAAAATTATTGCCATTCTGCCTTCTCCGAGCGGACAATATCATGTTGAAGTTCGCAAATGTCCTCAAAGCGGGTCCCTGACACGGACGGAAAAGACGCAGGTTTCTGTTCTTAAAACGGGCACATCAGAAAAGTGTCAATCAGCCATAAATGCTCTGGTACAATTCGACGGACCAGCACCTGCCGATCAGCTGCAAATCAAATGGGCATCCAATACAGAACTGACAGCTTGGCATCCGAGCTTCAATGCGAAGTACGGACCTTCTACTGCAACCTTTAAGCATAATGCTCCGGTTAAGGTAATTTTTTTACCGGAAAACTAAGTGGGCGAGTTGCTTCCCTATAATTGAACGGTCTACGTACAAAAAGAACGCACTTCACATTGGCGCGTTGATTAATTGTCCTCACGGCTATATTTTGAAGCCATCACATCCGTCCAGTCGTCGATGAACCTTTTGCGCTGCGCCGCATCTTGGGTTGCAAGGAGGGCGGGGCCAATACGGACTGGACGACCGACACCGCTTTCAATGAGCGATGGCGGCCCGTCAATTCCCACGGGTAGGGTGCCGTCGCGTGAGAAGAAGAAAGCTTTTTCTTTCGCTACCCGACGTCCGCGTTCGGACAGAAGATAGTCTATAAAACGCGCGGCAAGATCAGGTTGTTTTGCATTCTGTGGAATGAGCGTAGCACGGCTCAGAACCAGCGTGTAATCGCGCGGCAAGATTATTTTCAGCTTTGGATTACGCAGACTAGCTGCATAGGCATACGACCCTATGATATTGTAACCTATATATATTTTCTGATCTTCGATGTCAGTCAGGATTGAGTTGTTGCAACAGCGCAGCTGGGTGTCGACACGGCTCATGCTCTCGAGCAGCCGTCCATAGGCAGTGGAGTTTTGTTCGGAGTCCAGGAAAGCAAGAAGGTAGCCAACTCCAGATTGGCGCAGGTCATATGTTGCAACATGGCCCCGAAAAAATTCCTGTTTGCGGCGCAGAAGATCGGCAAGCTCACCGCGCGTATGAGGAACGTCCTGTGGCAGCACATAATCACTGTGATATACGATGACGGATGGCTCAAAGGTGAAACCATAGACCTCATCGCGCCAATTATTGGCATGGTTCTCGATTGCCCGCGTTTCAGCTGAAACATGCGGTACAGCACATCCGTCATTAGCAAGTTTTACCATCTGGTCCACAGAGGAAGACATCAGAAGATCGCCGAAATTCTTCCTTTCACGACAAGCTGCATCCGATTCGCGATAGAGATCATTGGTGACAAAGTCGGTATAATCGACTGAGATATGAGGCTCTACTTCCTGAAAATCTCGTACCAATGGCTTCAGAGCTGAAGTATCAGCGGCACCATTTATGACAAGTCGTCCCGTTTCCTCGCGCAATGCAGGAAAGTGCGTCGTGGTCCCTTCATCTGACTGAGCGTGTGCTACGCCCATTGCCATGGTTGTGAACAAAGCGGCCAGAAGACAGATTTTCATTATGTCGTCTCCTGTGCACGGGGCAGGTCCAGTATCACTGTAAAGCCTGTTGAACCGTTTTCGCGAAAGCGGATCAAACCATCATGTGCAGCAGCAACTTCTGCCGCTATGGCAAAGCCTAGTCCTGAGGCGGCTGCAGCTTTGGAAGAGGTGGCGTTAAAACGACGCGACATCTGATCCCATTTTTCTGGGGGAATACCTGGGCCATCATCTTCGACTTCAACACAGATACGCTGTTCAAATTGCATCACACGCACATCCAAACGCGAGATTGCACCATGGCGCAGTGCATTACTAATGATATTGGCAATAGCTTCCCGCAAACTGACCGGATCGCCATTAACGAACAGAAGAGGTTGTCCTGCCTCAAAAGAAATGACCATGTCGGGGTCAACGGTCAGCGGAATGGTATGATGGAAGGCCATGCGTGCCACATCAACCAGGTTCACTTTCTCAAGCTGTATAACCCCTGAACGGTGAATGACCATAGCGTGGCTGAGCAATTGATTGGTCAATTGTGCCAGCTCGCCGGTTCGCGTTTTAATACGTTGTGTGCGTTCCCGATCCGCCTGGCTCATACAATCTTCGTCCAGCATATCTACCTGAGCCGAAAGAGCCGTCAACGGCGTGCGTATTTGGTGTGCAGCATCGGCAATGAATTGCTGAAGCCGAACAACACGTTGATCCAGCCGTGTCATGAAATGGTTGATTGCGCCCACAAACGGCTGCAATTCCTGCGGGGCAGATGTCCGCATGGGCGTCAAATCCTCAGGATTACGCCGACGAAGTGCGTGAGCCAAGCTCGTTACGGGTTTAAGTGCATAACGCACAGCCAGAATTGTTCCGCCCAGCCCAAGTAAAATCATGATACCAACGATGAGTATGGCACCTTGGGTAACTTCTCCGGCAAGCGCCCGGCGCGCCTCGGTAGTTTGGGCCAGAACGACATAAACCCATCCACTTTGTGCTTGATCGGCAAGCGCCCGAGCGACCGTAATAACGCGGACTTCCGACCCGCGATATGTCTCAGTTTCAAGTTTCGGATCGCGACGCGCAGCAATCAGATCATCATTGATGCTGAGATCAGGATAGCCACTGACAACCGCACCGTCGGGGCCAACGATGCGATAGAAAATGCGGTCTCTTTCGGCAAAGCCAAGCAGTTCAAAAGCGGAAGGTGGCAGATTGACAATCAATTTGCCGTCGGTCTGCGTAATTCCATCGGCGATCTGAAGGGCCGCTCCACGCAACAGCTGATCATAGGTTTTATTGGAGGCTGTCTGACCATAGTACCAGGCCGCAGTGATAAGTGTGCTCGCCCCGACAAGCAGAACGAGCCCGACGCGTATGACGAGGCGCGAGAACAGTGAGGGTTCAGGCGTTCTCATCGATCACCAGTTGATAGCCGATACCGCGCTGAGTAATGATTGATACGCCTGATCCCTCGATCTTCTTGCGTATTCTGGATATGTAAAGCTCGACCGCATTATGATTGACGCCTTCATCGAAGCCGAACAACGTGTCCATTAACTCATCTTTGCTAAACAAACGGCCTGGGCGGGTAGCGAAAACTTCCAGAATAGCGATTTCTCGCCGTTTCAGCTGAACCTCACGATTGCCTATACGGACATTGCGGCTTTGCCGATCGAGCTGAAGATTGCCAAACACGATTATATTTGTTGTCTCACCGCTATTCCGGCGCAGTAAAACACGAACCCTAGCTTCAAGTTCTCTAAAGTCGAATGGCTTGACCAGATAATCATCCGCACCAAGGTCGAGTGCACTGACCCGATCCTCTATCTCCGAACGTGCTGTAAGAACCAGAACCGGAACAGTTTTTTTAGCGGCTCGCACACGACGCAATATCTCAAAGCCGCCAAGCCCGGGGAGCATGACGTCAAGAATGATTAGATCATAATCGGTAAAGTCGAGAATTTCAGCCGCGGCTAACCCGTCTGTCTCCCAATCAACCGAGTGTCCCACTCGCTCCAACCGTTGATTGATTGCCTCCCCGACATCCCGGGTGTCTTCGACCAGAAGGATGCGCATAATTCATAATTTGCATGGAAATTTAATCATGACAACAAAAACCTGTTCAGTTTTGACAGGTTGCTGACAGTTTGGACAATCAATCTATGTATTATGGCGAACTGCTCGTGGGAGCGAATGGTTTTCCTATATCCTTGGGAGGATATCGATTTGCTGAAAGCTTTGGTCTGCTTTGTAAGAGGCGGAGATACTTCTGCTTTGTCCGGTATAATCGAAATGTAGAGTGTTAGATTCGCAGTATAAATTCTGCTATGTCGCGCCACATGTCCTTCCTTGAGATTAAGAATCATTTTGGGAGGACTATGGAAGTGAAGCATTCTTTCTCTTATGCCCTGATAACAAGTGCGACCACTCTGGTAATGGTAATGCCTACCCTGGCGGCAAGCGACGATCTGTTGGAAGCGGCACGTAAAGAAGGTTCAGTCACCATTTATTCGGCGACTGATCAGGCACAGGCGCAGGCAGCTCTTGAAGCCTTTGCAAAAAAGTATCCCGGCATTCGGGTCGATTATAACGATATTGGTACAAACGGCGTTTATAACCGTGTGATTTCAGAAGCTGCTGCAAAACAAGTCAGTGGCGACGTGTTCTGGACCTCGGCGATGGATCAGGGCGTTAAGCTCGCAGTTGATGGTTATCTGGAAACCTATAAGTCGACGGAGAGCGCCTCACTGCCAAGCTGGGCTGTCTACAAAGATATCGTTTATGCGACGTCAATCGAGCCAATCGGCATGATCTACAACAAGACTGCGCTGTCGAAAGACACGGTTCCACAGACGCGTGAAGACCTGATCAAATTCATTTCCAGCGGCGAATATAATGGTCGTATTGCGACGTTTGATCCGGAAAAATCCGGCGTCGGCTTCCTTATTCAGACCAATGATATGGACAATACAACAAATTTTTGGGATCTGACCAAAGCGCTTGGCATGGCTAAGGGCAAATCTTACTCTTCGACTGGCTCCATGCGTGAAACTGTGGTTTCGGGTGAGAATGTCCTCGCTTACAATCTGATCGGCTCCTATGCACTGGATTGGGTGAAGAGTGCACCAAACCTTGGTGTTGCCTTCGGCAAGGATTACACGCCTGCCTTCTCACGCGTTGCTGGTGTGTTGAAAGATGCGCCGCATCCAAATGCCGGAAAGCTGTTCATCGACTTCCTGCTTTCTCAGGAAGGCCAGACAGCACTTGCGTCTAAGGGCATGCCTGCGCTGCGGAAGGATGCAACAGAGGGTTATAACATCGACACGCTCAACGAGCTGGTTGGTGGTAACCTCAAGCCAATCGCGCTTGATGAAACCTTGCTGCAATTCATGGACCCCATGAAGCGCCTGAAATTCCTCAACGAATGGCGTGCAGCGTTGAAAGGCTGATCAAACTCAAACCCAATACTTTTGCCCTTGTTGCCTAAATTGGCTCATCCCGGAGCGGGGCCAGTGCATCGGGTCTTTACCCCTGAAAACCCAGATGCCTGGCCCGTTCTGAGAGCACTATAGCCCCACGGCAGTTCCATTCTTGCAAATCGCTTGTTTTCCCGGAGGTAACAATCCATGCTGGCGGATACCTACACCCAAAAAATAACTCAGGAATCGCCCCGCCAGATGCGCTTGAAAACACCTCGCGCACCCGGTGAAGCTCGCTTGTTCAGGCGCCTTGTTATCGGGTTGCTGACATTAAGTGTGCTCACACCCATTTGCCTGATTATCTATCAAAGTTTTCTGGATGGCCCATTTTTTAGCGCGAATGCAAAAATGGGGCTGAGCGCTTATGAATACATCCTCGTTGATCCGATGTTTTACGATGCGCTATGGAACACGGTCATCATGGCTGTGGGCATGGTGGTGATCGCTGTGCCGCTTGGCGCGGCGCTCTCCTTCCTGCTCACTCGTACTGATGTTCGGTTTCGCAAAGCACTCGAAGTCATTGTGCTGGTCCCGATGTTCATTTCGGCACTGGTGCTTGCATTCGGTTATACGGTCGCTATTGGGCCTTCCGGCTTTGTATCGATCTTCGCACGTGACATCTTCGGCTTCGTACCATGGAATATCTACTCGCTGACCGGCATTGTACTGGTTACCGGGCTTGCACATGTTCCCCATGTCTATCTTTATGTGTCGGCTGCAATGCGTAACTTGCCTTCTGATCTGGAAGAGGCTGCACGCATCACCGGTGCACCCATCTGGCGTGTATGCTGGGACGTCACAGTTCCTATGGTTTTGCCTGCACTCATCTTCGCAACAGCACTCAACCTGCTGATTGGCTTTGAGATGTTCGGCGTGCCTCTGGTTCTCGGTGATCCAAGCGGCATTAATGTTCTGACCACCTATATTTACAAGCTCACAACGCTCTTCGGTGTTCCAACCTATCAGCTGATGGCCGTTGTGGTCGTGTTGTTAGTGCTCTTAACTCTGCCTTTGGTGTGGTATCAGCGCCGGTTGTTGCGTCACAGCCGTCGATATGCCGCACTTGGCGGAAAAGGTTCACGCACAACTGTCATGCGCCTTGGTCGTGCCGGGCAGATAATTGCGCTTTCAATCATCGGTTTCTGGTTATTCCTGTCGGTAGTCTTGCCAATCGGCGGCATTATTCTGCGCGCTTTTGTTGATGCATGGGGACAGGGCGTCAATCCTTTTGCTCATCTGACAACAAAGCACTTCAACGCCCTTTTTGAAGTCCCTAGCCTTTATCGTGGCGTTCTCAATACCATCATGCTGGCTGTCGTGGGTGGAGCGGTAGCGGTTGCATTCTATCTGCTTGTCGGTCTGGCAGGTCACCGCAATCGCGATGTATCCAATACCGTTCTTGACTATATGGTCTTGTTGCCGCGCTCGATGCCAAGCCTGATCATCGGTCTCGCCTTCTTCTGGCTTTTCCTGTTCATCCCGTTCCTCGTACCGCTGCGCACAACACTGATAAGCCTATTCATCGCGTATCTGATTGTCGGTCTTTCCTACGGCCTTCGTCTCCTGCAGGGCACACTCATTCAGGTCAGTCCTGAACTTGAAGAGGCAGCACGTACGACCGGTGCAACCATTGGCCAGACCTGGCGAGATATCGTCATTCCGATCGTGCGTCCGGGACTTGTCGGCGCATGGGCACTGATCATGATCGTGTTCTTACGCGACTACGCAACCGGCATCTATCTCATGAGTGCTGGAACTGAAGTGATCGGTTCGCTGATGGTTTCCATGATCCAGTCCGGTGCAATGGACACCATTGCAGCACTTGCATTTGTCAGTATCGTTCTTACCGGCGCAGGCCTTGGCCTCGCCCTTCGTCTGGGAGCAAAAATCCATGACTGAACTAGTTGTACGCGACGTTCACAAATACCTTGGTGGCCTGCATATTCTTCAAGGCGCATCGTTTTCTGCCGAACGCGGTTCCATCGTCTCGCTACTTGGTGCATCTGGCAGCGGCAAGACGACCTTGTTGCGTTGTATTGCGGGCCTTGAGCAGCCTGAAGAGGGTCTGATCAGCATCGGTGGTAAGCCGATGCTCGACGGCAGCAAGGGCCTAACTATTGCACCGGAAAACCGCAATATTGGCCTCGTATTTCAATCTTACGCGCTGTGGCCTCATCGTACCGTGATGGAAAATGTCGCATATGGTCTGAAATTGCGCGGCGTCAATAAGATGGAAGCAGGTAAGCGAGTGCAGGCAACGCTGGAAAAGATCGGGCTTGGCCATCTGGCAGAGCGCTATCCGGATCAGCTTTCCGGGGGACAGCAACAGCGTGTCGCCATCTGCCGCGCGTTGGTGTATGAGCCGCGTGTGCTTCTCATGGACGAACCGCTTTCCAATCTTGATGCGAAGTTGCGTGAGGAAGCCCGTTATTGGATACGTAAATTGATCCTTGATTTGGAAATCTGTGGCGTGCTCGTCACGCATGACCAATCAGAAGCCCTTGCTGCATCTGACAACATCCTGCTGCTGCGCAACGGTGCCATTGTACAGGAAGGAACACCTCAAGACATCTACACGAAGCCGAAAAGCTTCTACGCAGCTGATTTCCTCGGGGCGAATAATATCGCCAATGGCGTGATTCGTCGGATAGGTGAAGAAGCCAGCATTCATGGAACCAACTGGCAATTGGATGGAGTTATCGTTGGGAAAAGCGATGAAAATGATGACAAGGCCGTGATCCGGGTCGAACAGATTGCCGTTTATGATGCACCTAGCCAGCATCGTAAGGAAATGCATCTCGACGCATGCTTGTATCTCGGTGATCGTTGGGAATATCGTCTGCGCGCTGGAGATTTTGCCGCGAAAGCCTTTGGTTCCAAGGCTTTACCAGAAGGTCCGGTTTGGGTCGATATCCCCCGCGAGAGTGTCTGGCTTTTTGCACGTGCCGCTTAACGAGAGCTGTGTCCGTGAACAGGGGACCGGTTTCGAGGTGATGATATGCGCTAAAGCAAATAGATAGCACCCTTCCAAAGGTTGATCTTTTACCGTTAAAGAATCCAGAAGGCGTTTTTGGGTTGAACCCAGTTGGTTGATTGGCCAACTGGGTGTCGTCATTTAATTAATGCACGCCCCATGTTCTCAATCAGATAATCTATGTTTTGAGCATTTTGAGAAACTCGTCGCCAAAGCCAAATCATCAGGCAACACATAAGTCCCCATGCGATGATAACGTCAGAGAGAAAATGGGCGCCAAACATTACGCGATTAAACGACGCAAACAGCAAAACTGGTACAATAACGGCAGTTGCAACGGGGCGCCATTTTGCGGGTATCAGTATGAGCACTGAAAGTGTTGCCGCCGCAGTTGCGGCTTCGCCTGATGGAAATGAGCAATTGCGACTGCATTGAGCAGCGTATTGCCAAACAGGTGTAAATTCTGCAGAGCCCCCAAATTCAAGTAGGCTACGTGGTCGTGCACGAGCAAAAAAGTTTTTGAGAAATTGTACAGTAAGAAATGGCCCAATAAGAAAAGTTAAAATGACAAAGAAAGCCTTATGGGGCTGAAAAAATTTAAATCTTAGCGGCTTAACAGCATAAAGAATGATTATCATAATCATCAGAATGAGCAGGTAAATTATGGAACGACGGTTCGCGTCACGGACGGCCAGGAGCACCGGATTTTCCGACCAAGGAAAACTGTGTGTGTTTGCGAAAAAGCGAGTGACCGCTAAATCGAACGTGGGGAACATGATAAAAATTAAACTTGACACCAATAAAAAGCTGACGGCCGATGTAGTCCATCCAGACAGCCATATGCTATTGACGTAGCGCGCCCGATAAGGAGCGTCGCCTCGGCTGGGAGCAGGGTTGCGCATTTTTAAAGCCTTGCAAAATTAACATGGCCGCGATTTGAACCCCGATTGTCAAGAAACGGTGGAGAGCACACCTGTGCTTTGTCAAAATACAACAACAGACCCGTCAATCTGTTGTTCGGAAATTGCGTGTTGGTTTTTTCTACGGCATAACTTGCCTGACACTACCAAGATTAAACATGAGAAAATAAAGAAGTTCGGAGCATAAGGTGGAAAATAGCCTCGTTCTAATCGTAGAGGATGAGCCCGAAATCGCACAAATTTTAAGCGCTTACTTGGAACGGGAAGGATACCGGACAGTGCGTGCTGGAGATGGTGAAACTGCACTGCAACATCATGCGCTCCTCTCGCCAGATCTTGTTCTGCTGGATATCCGCCTCCCGAAAATGGATGGTTTTTCTGTGCTTGGTCGTTTGCGTCAGACGGAAAACACACCCGTGATTATGATAACCGCCTTGGCGGAGGATCTGGATCGGTTAAGTGGTTTGCGTCTAGGGGCCGACGACTATATTGTTAAGCCGTTCAATCCGCAGGAGGTTGTAGCGCGCGTAAGGGCTGTACTTCGCAGAACGAATGGAGCTCAACCCGAAACGGTCCGGCGCTTTGGTAATTTCGAAGTAGACTTTAAGGCTTATTCGGCTTTTGTGTATCAGGATGAGAGGCGAGTCACCTTACAACTCACCCTAAGTGAATTTCGAATTCTTGCTTACATGATCCGCCGCCCGACCCACGCTTTTGAACGCGCTGACATCCTTGACGCATGTTTGCCTGAAAGCGATGCATTGGCCCGGACTGTGGACACCCATATTTCAAATCTTCGACGGAAGCTTGAAGAACTCGGGCAGAGTGGCTTTTTCTCCGCAGTCCGAGGCATCGGCTATCGGTTCTGTGATCCAAAATGAAGCTTCCGGCTCTTTCACTTGCAACACTGACCGCAATCATCATCACAGCAATGCTTTTGTTGAGTGTTGGTTTGGCGTATCTCGGCGTCAACTGGTATTCGTCTTATCTTGAAGAAGGACTCTTACAGCAACTCCCCACGGATGCGGCGCGTGCCTACCGAGAAATGAATGCGGGCGTGGTGCCAGACACCGCGGCGCTCAAGGAGCTTTTTGAGTATCTTAACGGGTTTTCAGAACCGTTGGATTGGAATCTTTATATCTCGGTTCTGGTATCGGGACTTATCTCAGCATTGATCTGTAGTGCGATCGGGGTCTTTTTGGCCAGAAAGATTGCGCAACCACTAGAGCAATTGACGGCTGTTGCGGAAGCGTTGAAGTCGGGTGATTTTTCCGTCCGCATGACGGATCCCCACAAAAGCACTATAGAAGTGTCCAGCCTCATAGATAGCTTTAATGCGCTGGCTACGAGTCTTCAAAACATGGAAAACAGACTGCATTTCAACAATATGGCAGTAGCGCATGAACTGCGTACCCCGCTCACGATTCTGAGGGGCACGATGCAGGGTATGGTCGACGGTGTATTCCCTATGGAAAAGAAGTCCTTGGGCAACCTTCTTTTGCAAGCTGAGGGATTATCCCGGATTGTCGAAGACCTCCGTACTTTATCCTTGGCGATAGGCCAAAAGCTGGTCATGCACCTTGAGCAGATTAATCTGGCTCAGTTGATCGAAGGAGTTCTACATTCGGCTCAACCGATGCTCGATACAAACAATATTAAAGTGGCAGCAGAACTGCCGCCAACTGTTGTTCTGGTTGATTCACAGCGCATAAGACAAGCTATCCTCGCACTTGTTGAAAATGCTTGTCGTTATGCTGCGGAAGGCACGAGCTTACGATGCGAAATTGATAAGTTGGCTGACGGATTTCTGGCTATTCGGCTTCTGGATCGAGGCCCCGGATTTCCGGATGATATGTGTGGAGTTGAAGTGAAGCCCTTTTGGCGTGGGGAAGTGTCCAGATCACGCGCTACTGGCGGCACGGGATTGGGTCTCTCGGTGGTGCAGGCTATCGCTGTCGCGCACGGTGGAAGGCTCGAGTTGCAAAACAGATCTGGCGGTGGCGCCTCACTGTCAATTGTCCTCCGCAGAATGGATGATGACACTCGGTAGAGCGCGTTTCGCTGTGTTTAATGTAATTTGTAGTTTCATGAACAGATGCGATCGAAATGGCTTAAGCAGCTTCTATATCCCGCAGTGGCGGGTTACCGTAAAATCGACTGTACTCGCGACTAAACTGCGAAGGGCTCTGATATCCCACACGATGGCCCGCGGTGCCAGCATCGAGCCGTTCAACTAACATTAGTCTTCGCGCTTCATTCAGTCGTAATTGCTTTTGATATTGAATTGGTGTCATCGCAGTGATTGCTTTGAAGTGATGGTGAAATGATGAGACACTCATATTCACGTGTTCAGCGAGTTGTTCTATCTTAAGTGGAAGAGCAAAGTTCTGCCGAAGCCACGAAATTGCACGTGCTATTCTGTTTGCCTGGCTATCGACGGTTGCGATATTGATAAGCCGCTCGCCGTCCGAGCCGGTCAACAACCGGTATAGGATCTCTTGTTCTACAAGAGGTGCCATAACACGTATTTCACCGGGGGTCTCAAGAAGACGTAGCAATCGGATTGTAGCATCGAGCAACTCAGTAGGGGCAGCATTCACAGCTATACCCCTTTTTACCTCGGACGTATTCGAATGTCGACGAATATCCATCTGACCAAGGAGATGAACGAGTTTCTCGCTATCGATTGCCAGCGACAGACATAAGTGTGGTGCCTCAGGGCTCGCTTCAGAGACGCGCCATGTAACGGGTAAGTCCAGCGATGTCACCAGATACTCACCTGTTGTGTAGTTGATAGTTGCAGATCCAAGCTGCAAAGACTTTGCGCCCTGTAGGACCATTGCGAGGCAAGGCTTGTAACTACTATGACACGGAGTACTTGGCGTTGAACGTCTGCTCAACGAAAGCCCCTCGATGGCTGTTCGGACTTCACCGTCTTCCTTTACAAAGCGAGCCGCCAGTGATGCAAGTTCGCTATAAGCGTCTGCCGGTGATCTCATATGTGTCTCGTTTCATAACTAATTGAACTGCCACTTACTTATGTCTGGCTGTTCGACTTGCGAAGAGGATACACCAATTTTTGCAGGATCGTGCAAGAAGCTTGTAGGATTGGTATACCTCATGGCGCGAAACTCGTTCATATTTCGATGTCCCTTCTCCCCCCAATTTCACTTCAATGATTGGAGTTCATTATGGCTATTGCAAGAGGTTACGCCGCTACCGACGCGGATCAGCCGCTGGTTCCGTTCACATTTGAACGTCGCGAACCAAATGCCGACGATGTGGTGATTTCAATTCAGTATTGCGGCGTCTGCCACTCCGATATTCACACTGTCCGCAACGAATGGAAAAATGCAGTCTATCCGATTGTGCCGGGACATGAGATCGTCGGCATCGTAACGGCGGTAGGTGCGGATGTAACCAAGTTCAAAGTTGGCGATAAAGTAGGTGTCGGATGTTTTGTCGACTCCTGTGTCGGTTGTGCCACGCGCGATCTCGACAACGAACATTATCTGCCTGGTCTCGTACAGACCTATAACAGTGTCGATGCGGACGGAAAAACACCGACACAAGGGGGTTATTCTGATCAAATCGTCGTCAGGGAAGGATATGTTTTATCCATACCTGATAATCTGCCGCTTGACGCCTCAGCGCCTCTTCTTTGCGCTGGCATTACTCTTTATTCGCCATTGCGTCACTGGCAGGCTGGTCCTGGCAAAAAAGTTGCGATCGTTGGTATGGGTGGTCTTGGACATATGGGCGTGAAACTGGCAAATGCCATGGGCGCGCATGTCACTGTGCTTAGCCAGTCGCTCTCAAAGAAGGACGACGGACTGAAGCTCGGAGCAAAAGAGTATTATGCGACCAGCGACAGTGAGACCTTTGAGAAACTTGCAGGAACATTTGATCTGATCATCTGCACCGTAGGCGTAGCGATTGACTGGAACGCCTATCTTGGTCTGCTCAAAGTAAATGGCACCATGGTGGTCGTTGGTGCGCCAGAAGATATGGTGCCAGTCCACGCATTTTCGCTTATTCCGGGCCGTAAGAGTCTTGCTGGATCGATGATTGGGTCGATTAAAGAAACACAGGAAATGCTCGATTTCTGTGGTCAGCACAACATCGTTTCGGAAATCGAGAAGATTAATATCCAGGACATCAATGAGGCTTACGAACGGGTTCTCAAAAGCGATGTGCGTTATCGGTTCGTTATCGACATCGCATCTCTAAATGCATAAAAAATGGGCGGCCTTTTGGTCGCCCTTTTCTTGACCTGTTTAAGCCCTCAATGAGTCCCGACAGCTTTGCCATATGTGCGAATGACATTGCGGACGGCTTCCACCATCAGCGCATGTGGAGTGGCTTCAACGTTACCTGAGACAACAGCGGGGTAAAGCGTACCGAGATACTGGCTGATCAAGGTTTCCGGAATTTTGCGACCTTCAAGACGATTCATGAGTAAATTGACGGCAGCGGTCGCTTCGGGATGTGGCCAGTAATAGCGAATGCGGTCGCTATAGGAGAAATGGCGCTGAAGACGTAGCTCTTCTGCATCGCCATGATAGTATTTCTCCCAGTTTTTGGGCTCGTTGAGAAGCAGCTTTTCAAGCTTGCCGCGAACGGTTTCTTCTTCTGGTAGCTTGTCGAGAAAGGCTGCAATCTGGTCGAGACCATAAAGCGCTTCACGCAGTGCAAACGTCAGGCCCGGACCGACTTTGAGAATGGCAAAACCGTCATGAACGAGATCGGTAAGCGCTTCCACCGGCTGATAGTCGGTTGAATGTGCTTCAAAGACAAATTGTGGCATTTCATTGAGCGTGCTGCTTAGCGCAGTTGCCTTGTCGCTATCGTAATAGACGACATTCTCATTTCCAAATTCCACGCCTGGCTGCACGACAACGCCAATGGCACGCGCAAATGCATCTTCTAGTCCAAGCGCTGTGAAAGCCTTGCGGTGAATGGCAACGGTTTCAAGGGCTGCTTGCGGGGTGGTTAGTTCTAGCTCTTCGATTTCTTCCATCGCACCGCCGGGGATCGGAACTTCCGTGCCCACAATATAAACCGGTAGATCAAAACTGCATTCGGCGGATGCTTTTTCTGCAACTTTGGCAAGCCGTGCCGCGCGTTCTGCGGTGATTGCATCAGGCAAAGCGACAGGTTCGCCGGCGCAGCCCATGGAGGTGTCAAGGTGGATCTTGGTGAAGCCGGCACGCACAAAGCCATCCATCATGACTTCAGACTTTGCCAGCGCTTCTTCAGCGGGCAGATGCTTCCATGGATTTGGACCAAGATGATCGCCACCTAGAATGAGACGCTTGGTATCAAAGCCTAGACGGGCGGCAATTTCCTCGACAAAGTGGCGGAAATCCGCCGGTGTCATGCCAGTATAGCCGCCATCCTGATTGACCTGATTGCAGGTGGCTTCAATCAACACATCGGTGTTGGTGGCAATACCTTCCAGTAATGCTGCTTCAATGACCAAAGGATGCGCCGAACAGATCGAAGTGATGCCTCCGCGTGCGCCGCTCGAGAACCGCGCGGGAAGGGTGCTCAAGGTTTGGGTACTGCTCATGACGATACTCCTTTATTTGCAATGAAGGCTTCAATTTCTGCCATAGTGGATGTGCCTTCCATTGGGCCTTTTACGCCCACCGCCCGCGCGCCTGTTGCGTTGGCGAGGTGTAGCGCATGCGCAGGTTTCATGCCGCGCAACCAGCAAGTGACGAAGGCTGCTCCGAAGCTGTCACCAGCACCGGTCGGATCGATTTCTTCGACCCTGAATGCAGGTGAGGAGATTTCACCAGACTGGTCGAAATAGCTTGCACCATCAGCACCACGCTTGACGACGATTGCTTTGATGCCACGTGACAGTAATTCTTCGATCGCAGCCTTTTCTTCAGTTGCTTTGGTGAAAAGGAAAATCTCCGAGCCACTTGGCATGAACAGATCGGTGTTTTCGAGCGCATGGGCGAGTGCTTCCCGCAGGCCAGGCAGATCCAGCATTTCCTTGCGGATGTTTGGATCAAAGGAAACGGTACCGCCTTTGGCCTTGATGCGGACAGTTGCCTCGTGGATTGCTGCGACGATACCGTCTGAAAACAGTGCCGATCCCATGATGTGCAAGTGATCGGCAGTCTCGATCAATGCTTCGGCTTCTGGTGTTAGTTCAATTGCGCTGCAGGCGCTGTGCTTGATATTGAATATGAAATCGCGATTACCGTCCGGACGATAGCGCACGAAGGCGCTGCCTGTGGCTGCGGTCGGATGTATGCCGATGGCCGACACATCGACGCCGTCCTTTTGCAGTCGCTCAATATTGAGCGTACCGAAATCGTCATTGCCAACAGCACTGACGATACCGCATGGTTGGCCCATTTTTGCGGCCTGATCAATGAAGATCGCAGGTGCGCCAGAGGCAAACGGCCCGATCAGCGGAATAGCGCTCTTGAAACCGTTACCAGTTTCCACGGCCATGATCTCAACGACGATTTCGCCGATGGTGATGATCTTTTTCATTTATGTATACCGCTGCTTATGTTCTGACGGACTTTGAACGGACATCGAGCCAGACGGCGACAAGAATGACGACACCTTTGACGATGAGCTGATAGAAATAGGGCACGGACAGCATGTTCATGCCGTTGTTGATGACGCCGATAATGAGCGCGCCAAGAATGGTGCCCACCATAGTGCCAACTCCGCCTGCAAGCGAGGTTCCGCCAAGAACGACAGCTGCAATTGCATCAAGTTCGTAGCCCATACCGGCATTAGTCTGTGCGGAGGACAGGCGCGACGAGAGCAGAATGCCGCTGATGGCCGCCATGATACCGGAAAGCATGAAAACAACGATCTTGATGCGATCAACCCGGATGCCGGAATAGATGGCGGCTTCCTTGTTCCCACCAGCCAGATAAATGCGGCGGCCGAATACGGTCTTAGACAGCAGGATATAATTGACGATGAAGAGAACGCCGACAATCCAGATGATAATCGGAAGGCCAAGCCAGGTTTCAGAACCGATGGCAAGCCACGTGTCGTTATCGATAATTTCAGGTGCGCCATTGGTAGGCAGACTGACCATGCCGCGATAGATTCCCATCGTTGCGACGGTGACGATGAAGGACGGCAACATAAGCTTGGCCGAGAGGACACCATTCAAACCGCCCATGATCGCGCCCGCAGCGAGTGTGAATATCACTGTTGGCGCAAACCCGAAGCCCATTGTAAAGGCCTGGGCTGCCACCATACCGGATACAGCGGTTATGGAGCCGATGGAAAGATCAATTTCGCCCAGTAAGATCACATAGGTCATGCCGTAAGCGGCAACCGCAATCACCGCGACCTGCTGCATGATATTCATGAAATTGTTAAAGGCGAGGAAGCGCGGGTTCAACACAGCAAAGACCACGCAGAGCACTGCTAGCGAAATGACAATGCCGCCATACTGGCGGATCATCGGCGAGGAGAACAGCGAACGGCGGACTTCTGCGTCCGCTGCTTTTTTCTGAATTTCTTGTACGTTGCTCATTTTTGCATTCCTGCTGCATAGCTCATGACGGCTTCTGGCGTGAGGCCATCGGCATCAAGGACAGCGGCGACATGCTTGTTATGCATGACGGCTACGCGGTCACTGAGACCAAGCACTTCCGGCAGTTCGGAGGAAACCATCAGGATCGCCGCGCCATTGGCGGCTAGTTTACGGATGATGCGATAGATTTCGAATTTCGCACCGACGTCGACGCCGCGCGTTGGCTCATCAAGGATCAATATGCGTGGCTTCATCTGAAGCCATTTCGCCAGCACGATTTTTTGTTGGTTGCCGCCGCTGAGCGAACCCGCGATCGTATCAAGCGAAGCGGTCTTGATGGCAAGGCGTAGCACTTCCGCTTTAGCACTAGAGCGCTCTGCGGATGAGCGCATCATGCCAAATGGACCTGCAAGCTGACCAAGCGCAACCATATTGATGTTGCGCTCGACGCTATGAGGCAGGACGAGACCTTCTTCTTTGCGGTTTTCAGTGACAAAAGCGATGCCGTTGCGGATTGCATCCGTTGGTGAAGCCAGTGTAATCGGCTTATCATCCAGTATGATTTCGCCGGTTGGCTGAAGCATGCCGAACAAGGCCTTCATGACATCCGAACGACCTGAGCCGACGAGGCCGAAAAGGCCCAGCACTTCGCCCGGTTTCACATCGATAGAGACATTATGAAATTTACCCGGCACGCTGAGGCTTTGGGTTGCCAGGATTGGTGGGACGATTGCCGATGGACGAGGAGCCTCACGCGGGGGGTAGATGTCGGTCATCTCACGCCCAACCATCAACGCAATCAACTTATCGATGCTGGTCTGATCTTTTTCCGTGGTCGTTACATATTCACCATCACGAACGACAGTAATGTCATCAGAAAGTCGCATGATTTCTTCCATGCGATGGGAAATATAGATAACGGCCGTGCCACGTGCCTTCAACCGTTTGATGATCGTGAAAAGGATTTCTGCTTCGCTGTCGGAAAGGGAGGACGTGGGTTCATCGAGGATAACGACGTCCGCGGGCTGGCTCAACCCTTTGGCGATTTCTACGAGCTGTCGCTGCGCAATTGAAAGGTCACCGACTTTCGCGTGCACATCGACCGGCAGACCGAGCTCATTGATCAGTTTGTCGGCTTCCGCGTTCAGTTCGGAATTGCGGATGAACCCAAAACAACTTGGTTCATTATTCGCAAAAATATTTTCGGCGACGGAGAGGTTGCGGCAGAGACTCAGCTCCTGAAAGACGATCGAAATTCCATGGGAACGGGCATCAAGCGGGTTCTTGGGCACATAAGGCGCACCCTTGAGTATGACCGTGCCAGATGTTGGTTTGAAAACACCGGCTAGGATTTTCATCAGCGTGGATTTACCCGCGCCGTTTTCACCCAAAAGTGTGTGCACACGCCCACGGCGCACAGTCAGGTTCATGCGCTTAAGCGCAATTACCGAACCGAACGACTTCGCGATGTCGCGGATCTCCAGCACAGTATCGGTCATCAAATTTGGACTTATATCTTTTGCGGAACTGGTGGCTGTCATTTTAGGCCTCCGCTCTCCGTTGTACTGCAGATGAGCGCGCTGGGAAACGATGAGCGTTTAGTGTCTGCTGTCGATGATTGCGCAGCGGCAGCTCTGGCGTATGGTGCCGCTCAAGCTGCCGCGCGCGGAATGGAAACGGCGACTGGGAGGAGTGCCGCCGTTTCACGCGGTGTTACTTAGTTTCGCCGTCTTTGGTGACAACGCCAGGTACGATTGGCTGTTTGGCCGGCACGCTTTCGCCCTTGATCACTTTGACAGCTGTTTCAACTGCAACTTTACCCATCTGGTCCGGATACTGGGCGATAACGCCAACCATGACCGGATCATTTTTCACAGCGTTTCGGGCTTCTTCCATGCCATCAAAGCCGATAACTTTTACCTGCTTCTCAAGCTTGGCAGCTTTCACAGCGGACGCCGCTGCGAGCGCTGCGTCATCACCAAAGCCAAAAATACCGACGATGTCGGGATTGGCTTGAATGATGTTTTGTGCGACAGCAAGTGCTTCAGAACGAGTGATACCGGGCTGGACCGATACGATTTTGATGTCCGGATAGTTGGCAATGGTCTTCTTGAAGCCTTCAACGCGGTCCACGACCGACTGTACGGTCGGGTATTCGATGACCGCAACATTGCCTTTTTCACCGACGGACTTTGCCATCAGATCGCCAGCCTTTTCCCCGCCAGCAAAATTATCTGTCCCGACAAAAGACGTGACATCAACATTGTTGGCAGGAACGTCAACGGTTATGACTTTGATGCCTGCTTTCTCAGCCTTGTTGATTGCCGAGCGTACGCCCTTGCTGTCAACCGGCGAGATAATGATGACTTCAACGCCCTTGGTGATGAAATCTTCGACATCGGCGAGCTGCTTGCTCAGATCCTGATTGGCGATAGACACTTCGAGCGGCACATTCTGGGCCTGCGCTTCCTTCTTCATCGCGTCTGCGAGCGAAATGTAGAAAGGATGCTGCTGGGTTAGGAGTGACGCGCCGATGCCTTCAGCATAAGCAGCACCCGCCATCATAGCGATAGCGACACCGGAAAAGAGAATGCGGCCGAGCGATTTGCGAAACATGATTTCCTCCGAATAGAACCGGCATTTGCCAGATCGTCCTTCTGACTGGGGACACAAATAACATTTTCCTGCGGGCTCAAGACTGTTTCCATCTTGAAACCTCCCTGAAGGGCAGGTTCCTTCACTAGCCCAACACCGAGTTTTCCTTAGACATGATAGAGCTTGTTCAACGAGTCAATATAAAAATTATCACGTGTAAAAATTATAACGATTTAAAGCCTGTAAATTCACCGATTTCCGTTGAAATTCTCATGGGAAATCAGGGGCAAAACGGTGTGGAAGATAAATTCGTGTTGCTTCTATGTAAAAATAAATTTACGCATAGAAAGAAAATGGACCTGCCAGTTATTGTTCTGGCTGGATCGGGAAGAGCGCATAATGGGTGATAACAGGATCAGGACGATGGAGGAGTTTGCCGTGGCAAGCGGCCTGTCTCGTCCAACTGTGTCCAAGTATTTTGACAATCCTGAGAGTGTTAAGCCTTCGACCCGTGCCCGCATCGAAAAGGCGCTTAAAGATTACAACTATCAGCCCAATATCTTTGCTGTAAGCCTTAACCGCAAGAAGCCCAAAAACATCGGCGTCATTGTTCCGCATATTTCAGATCCCTTTTACGCGGAAATAATCCGTCAGATCGAAATGCGTTGTCTGGCTGAAGGCTATTGGACAATTGTGTTGTCCTCGCATGGAGACAGAAAGCTGGAAGCACGCGCTATGCGCACGTTGATGTCGCTCAAGATTGCGGGCGTTCTTATGGCGCCGCTCGGTTTTGATACGGACGCCAAATTACTGGCCAGTCTTGCGAATTCAATGCCGGTAGTCTTCCTCGATAATCGCATCAGCGAGGATCAGCCTTTTGTCGGCACTGATAATCGTCAAAGCATCGGTAATATAACCGAATATTTGTGTCGTACGGGTGAGCATCCATGTTTTTTGGAGATGCCTGCCGTTAATCAGAATGCGCTCGACCGTCGTGCGGCTTATATCGCAACTATGGAACGACTTGGAACTGAACCCATTGTTCTGCCAATGAATGCCAAGAACTGGAATTTTGAAGAGCTTGGATATCAGGAAGCAGGGCGAATTCTTGACCGCGGCGGCTTTCCGACCCGAACTGTACTTTGTGCGAATGATCGCCTTGCCTTCGGCGTGATCTCCGCTGCATTTGAACGCAGGCGCCATGTCGGGCGCGAAGAAGGTTGTGATTTCCGCGTGGCTGGCCACGATGATCACCCTCTTAGTCGCTTCACTTGTCCGCCGTTGACAACTGTAGCGCAGGATTATCGCAATATTGCTCAGCTCGGGCTTGATAATCTGTTCTCACGGATCAATGCCCAAGAAAGCGGTGTGGCCATTGAAACCGAAGTGCGCTGGCTTGATAGTCACCTTATCATGCGCGGCTCAGCCTAATGCTGAATTCAGGTTGTTAGTTTGCAGAGAGATTACCACCAAAGTCGTATGTCGTATGATCACTGTCGCTGATTGATGTCTGGCTTCCCGATGTGCGGAAGTCGCAATGGCGGTGGTTGAACCTCATCACTTATGATCTAAAATTTTGAATGCGATGTATTCCATATAACTATTTGAAGTAAAACTAATAACCTCATTTGCCCGGAGATGGACGAGCGCGAATACCGTGCATGTGCGTGCAAAAAACAGAATATTTCTTATCGTAAATGAGCTTTTGCTGATAGCATATCAGTCCTCGGAACTTGCATAAAAGCCTCCCTTGACAAGAAGCAAACTACTGTTCATAAATTTTACACATGTAAGAATTTTGCTATGCTTTCGTAAAGGAGGAGACGAGATGCGAACCAAATCTTATGTAGCTGGGCTAATTGCGTCAGTTGCGGGGCTAGCCATTCTTTCGGGGGCTGCTTCAGCTGAAGAATTGACAATTGCCACCGTCAACAACGCTGACATGATCATCATGCAGAAGCTTTCGTCGGAATGGGAAAAGGAAACCGGCAACAAGCTTAACTGGGTAGTTCTTGAAGAAAATGTTCTGCGCCAGCGTGTTACCACCGACATTGCAACCAAGAGCGGCCAGTTCGACATTATGACCATCGGTGGTTATGAAGCACCGATCTGGGGCAAAGCAGGATGGCTGCTTGAGGTTGACGATCTTGGCGACGATTATGATTATGACGATCTGATCAAACCCGTCCGCGCAGGCCTGACGGTTGAGGACAAGCTTTACGCTGTTCCTTTCTATGCAGAGAGCTCATTCACACTTTACCGCAAGGATCTGTTTGAAGCTGCTGGTCTTAAAATGCCGGATGAGCCGACCTATGAGCAGATCAAGGATTTTGCGACCAAGCTCACCGATAAGTCCAAAGAGCAATACGGTCTCTGCCTCCGTGGTAAGCCGGGCTGGGGCGAGAACATGGCTTATCTGGGCACGCTCGTGAACACATTTGGCGGCCGTTGGTTCGATGAACAATGGAAGCCGCAGATCAACTCAGATGAATGGAAGAAGGCAATTAACTTCTACGTCGATCTGATGAAAGAAGCAGGCCCTCCCGGGATCACGTCCAATGGCTTCAATGAAAACCAGGCACTGTTCTCAACTGGCCATTGCGCCATGTGGATCGATGCTACATCTGCAGCCGGACGTATTTACGACAAGACACAGAGTCAGGTAGCAGACAAGGTGGCGTTCACCAAGGCACCTGTTGAAGTGACACCGAACGGTTCAGCATGGGCCTGGTCGTGGAACCTCGCAATTCCGGCCTCGACCAGCAAGGCAGAAGCTGCAAAATCATTCCTCAAATGGGCAACCTCCAAGAAGTATGTGGAGTTGGTCGGCGAGAAGGAGGGTTGGGTTGCTGTTCCTCCGGGCACGCGTCAATCCACGTATTCCAATGAGAACTATAAGAAGGCGGCACCCTTCGCTGAAACTGTTCTCAAGGCGATCGAGTCGGCTGATCCGACAAAGCCAACCAAAGACCCTGTTCCCTACACAGGCATCCAGTTTGTAGCTATCCCTGAATTCCAGGCAATAGGTACGATTGTAGGTCAGGCGATTTCTTCGGCTGTGGCTGGTCAGCAAAGTGTCGACGCGGCTCTCGATGGTGCGCAGCGACAGGCTGAGCAAATGATGACGCAAGCTGGTTACATCAAGTAGTCAGGAAGCCAATGCTTGCTGTCCGATTGCAAAAAAGGGCAGCAAGTTTGGGACATTTCAAACAAAATCGTGAGACGGCTTTGTTGGAATAATGCGTCGAAAAGAAGAGTTAGAGCGGTTCCGTCGATTTAATCTCAACCGGAACCGCTGTAATTTTCGCAGGCTCTTAGTGGAGTGAGAGCATGAGCGGGAAGGGAGGGGCATTCAATGCCATCTGACAGCGTTGCCGTCACCGGCATCAAATCTCGTTTTGCATCCAGATCGCGCCGTAGTATCCGTACCGGTCCTCTGCTCGCGCCAGCTGTGATTGTACTGCTTTTGTGGATGATTGTGCCGCTGGCAATGACGCTGTGGTTTTCATTCCAGTATTATAATCTTATCAATCCATTTGTGACGGGCTTTGCGGGTGTATCGAACTATTCGTTTCTTCTTTCGGATCCAGGACTATGGTCTGCCATTGCTAATACATTGATCCTGCTTGGATCTGTCCTGGCCATATCTATTGTGCTGGGTGTTTTATTCGCCGTTATTTTCGATCAGGATTTCTTTGGCAAAAACATAGCGCGGCTTCTGGTCATTGCGCCATTTTTTGTTATGCCAACCGTGTCTGCGCTGATCTGGAAAAACCTTCTGATGCATCCGGTGAACGGCTTCTTTGCTTTTATTTCGCGCAGCTTTGGCCTGCCGGTTATCGACTGGTTTTCGCAATTCCCAATGACTTCGATAATCATGATTGTTTCATGGCAATGGGTACCGTTTGCAACACTTATTCTGATGACGGCGATGCAGTCGCTGGATCGTGAGCAGATGGAAGCCGCCCGCCTTGACGGAGCCAAGGGGCCGGCGATGTTTTACTACATCATACTGCCTCACTTGTTGCGGCCGATCTCAGTGGTCATCATGATTGAGACGATCTTCCTTCTATCGATCTTTGCAGAAATTCTTGTGACCACTTCGGGCGGTCCGGGTATTGCCACCACCACTCTCACCTATTTCATCTATCTCAAAGCGCTGCTGCAATGGGATATCGGCGGCGCATCGGCTGCGGGCGTTATTGCTATCGTCCTTGCCAATATTGTCGCCTTTTTCCTCATCCGCACAGTCGCGCGCAATCTGGATAATTAGGAGGCTGAGATGGCTGCAAAACGTAAATTCAATAAGGCCACAGTCTCCGCCGGTATCATTGGCTGGATTGTGGCGCTCCTGATGTTCTTTCCGATCCTTTGGATGTTGCTCGCAGCATTCAAATCTGAAATCGACGCTGTGGCACCGCCAAAGCTTTTATTTTCTCCAACGCTTGAGAACTTCGAGGCAGTCAATCAACGAGCGGATTATTTCCGTTATGCGATGAATAGTGTCGTTGAAAGCTTAGGTGCAACGATCCTCTCACTCATCATCGCGGTGCCTGCGGCTTATGCAGCGGCATTTTTCCCGGGTAAGCGAACCAAGGACCTTTTGCTTTGGATGCTTTCAACCAAGATGCTTCCAGCTGTGGGCGTTTTGGTCCCGATCTATCTGCTCGCCCGCGACAGTGGAATGCTAGACACCCGCACTGGCCTTATTATCATCTTCACATTGTCCAATCTGCCTATTGTGGTCTGGATGCTCTATTCTTTCTTCAAGGAAGTGCCGCACGAAATTCTTGAAGCCAGTCGCATGGATGGCGCAAAAGTAAGCCAGCAGATACGTTATCTGCTACTGCCGCTCAGCTTGCCAGGCATCGCCTCCACGGCACTTCTCTCGATTATTCTTTGCTGGAACGAAGCATTCTGGAGCCTCAATCTGACGGCATCCAAGGCCGGTCCTCTAACCGCCTTCATCGCGTCGTTCTCGTCGCCGGAAGGGCTGTTCTGGGCAAAACTCTCGGCGGCTTCCACGCTCGCCATCGCGCCCATTCTTGTCTTTGGTTGGATAACCCAGCGCCAGCTGGTGCGCGGTCTCACCTTCGGCGCCGTGAAATAAAGGGAACCCCATGGCCACGCTTTCTTTCCATAATGCGACCAAATCCTATGGCAATGTCGATGTTATCAAAGGCGTCGATCTGAATATTGAAGACCGTGAGTTTGTGGTTTTTGTCGGTCCATCGGGATCAGGTAAGTCCACACTATTGCGGATGATTGCCGGGCTTGAAGAAATTACCGGTGGTGATCTCACCATTGATGGCCAGCAATGTAATGATGTGCCGCCTGATGAACGCGGTTTGGCAATGGTATTCCAGACATATGCGCTTTATCCGCATATGAATGTGCGTGACAATATGGGCTTCGCACTCAAACTAGCAAAAATTCCCAAGTCGGAGCGTGACCGGAAAGTCGAAGATGTGGCGAAAACACTTCAGCTCGATCAGCTTTTAGATCGCAAGCCCGGCCAGCTTTCAGGTGGTCAACGCCAGCGCGTCGCCATTGGTCGCGCCATGGTTCGTGAGCCGAAGATTTTCCTCTTTGATGAACCGCTGTCGAACCTTGATGCAGCGCTGCGCGTGCAGATGCGTATCGAGCTTGCTCGTCTTCATGATCGCCTGAATGCAACCATGATCTATGTGACACACGATCAGGTCGAAGCGATGACGCTTGCTGATAAGATTGTCGTTTTGCGTGATGGCAAGGTTGAGCAGCTTGGCTCACCGCTTGAACTCTATCATCACCCCGTCAATCAATTCGTTGCGGGCTTTATCGGTTCGCCAACCATGAACTTCATCGATGTTAAGGTAAAAGCAGTGGATTCAGACGGCGTTACCGTCGTACTTGCGAACGGCAATAGTGTGACGGTGCCAGTCAAGAGCAACGGTGTCGATATCGGTGCATCACTGGTTCTTGGTGTTCGTCCTGAACATCTTCATCCGGCAAGTGATGGCACTCTGGATGGTGAGATTATGGTCGTGGAACGTCTGGGTGGCGAAACATACCTTTATGTACAGAATTCGGCTGCGAAGGACCTGATCGTCGCTGAAGCTGGCGGTGGCAGCACCGCACGCACCCATGAAGCCGCCAAGCTTGGCTTTAACCCGGCTGATGCACATCTCTTCAAATCTGATGGATTGGCGCTTGAACGGCGTGAGCGTCATCCACTTCTGCTTTCTGAAAAGAAAACGCACCGTTGAGTGCAGTGATAACTCTCTCGGAGACTTCCCATGAGCATGCCCACTAGACTAAAAGACAAAGTTGCCCTTATCACCGGTGCCGCACGTGGTATCGGTCTTGGCTTTGCAGAAGCCTATGCGCGTGAGGGCGCGAAAGTCATCATCGCCGACATCAATATTGAGCGCGCAGAAGAGGCGGCGCGCAGTCTGGGCAGTGCTGTGAAGGCGGTTAAGCTCGATGTGACTAACCTTGCAGATATCGAGAAAGTCGTGGCCGATATCGATAAGGAATATGGTGGCATAGACATTCTGGTCAACAACGCGGCTATTTTCGATATGGCACCGATCAATGCGATCACCGAAGACAGTTATGAACGCGTACTCGGCATCAATCTCAAAGGTCCGCTTTTCATGATGAAAGCGGTGTCGAATGTGATGATAGAGCGCGGGCGCGGCGGTAAAATCATCAACATGGCGAGCCAGGCTGGCCGTCGTGGCGAAGCATTGGTGACGCTTTATTGCCTGTCTAAAGCTGCGATTATCTCGGCTACCCAGTCGGCAGCACTTGCTCTCGTCAAGCACAACATCCAGGTCAATGCGATCGCACCGGGTGTTGTCGATGGGGAACATTGGGAAGTGGTCGATGCAAATTTTGCCAAATGGGAAGGACTAAAGCCCGGTGAGAAGAAAGCGTCCGTTGCTAAATCGGTACCAATTGGCCGCTTTGCCACGCCCGAAGATATCACAGGCATGGCCATATTCCTTGCTTCATCTGACAGCGATTACATCCTCGCTCAGACTTTTGGTGTCGATGGTGGCAACTGGATGGCTTGAACCATCTCTTAGAGTACGGTTGAATCAGATCCGTGTTCTAGCCGTTTGTTCTAACGTGAATTTTTGTCGAAAGCCGTTTCTGGCTTTCGCAATGTGCTCCAAGGTGGAGAAATGAAAGCCATATATTTTACCGGGCACGGCGTTGCGGAGCTCGCCCAATTGCCCGACCCCGAGCTAAAGCCCGGCCATGCCCTGATCGATGTCAAAGCGTCGGGTCTGTGTCATACCGACATCGACGTGCTGCATGGACGCTATGGCTCTAGTTCATTTCCGCTGGTGCCGGGACATGAATATGTTGGTGTTGTGCTTTCTGTTGCTGAGGACGTAACCAACGTTAAGCCCGGGGATCGCATCGCGGTCGATCCGAATATACCTTGTGGGCATTGCCGTTCCTGTCAGCAGGGTCTGACAAATCTTTGCTCGGACCTGAAGGCTTATGGCGTGACGCATAATGGTGGTTTCGCGGACAAGAGCCTTGTGAACGCGCGACATCTGCATCCCATCGGTGATCTGCCTTTCGATGTTGCGGCTCTGGCAGAGCCGCTGGCTTGTGTGCTCAATGGGCTTGGAGCAGCCGAACTGAAACCCGGTCCGCAAGGAGCTGAGACAGCATTGGTATTTGGCGCCGGGCCGATTGGCTTGTTGCTTGCGCTGTCGCTTAAAGCACAAGGTGTGGCGAACGTTGCTGTTGCCGATATTAATGAACACCGGCTTGCATTCACTGAGAGCCTTGGGCTTGAGCCAGTCATTTCTGGCTCAGATGAACTTGAAGCGCGGAAGAAAGGCTTCGATTTTGTCGCTGATGCAACTGGAATTGCCAAGGTTGCAGAAGGTATGGTCGGCTTTACGGCAGATGGTGGAACGGTACTGGTGTTTGGCGTATGTGCACCTGACGCGCGTATTTCAGTGGCGCCGTTTGAGATTTTCCGCCGTCAGATACGCATTGCTGGTTCGCATTCGCTAAACCGTAATATTCCGCAAGCGCTGGAAATTCTTCAGAACGATCAGGACCACATGGCACGTTTGGTATCGCATCGACTGCCGATTGAAGAAATGTTGCCATTTTTTACAAAGCAAAGTGGCGACCCTGCCACGATGAAGGTGCAGTTCGTCCCCGCTTGAGCCACCCTAGCTCAGATTAGTTCGGTCAGGGTTATGCCTGACCGAACTAACTCAAGTCGGCTTAACGCTGCGCCACAGGACGGACCAGTGGTGTTACGCGCCTGATTGTTACGCGGCGGTTTTCCTGTTCGGCTGTTTGCGTACGGATTTTCAGAAACCGTTCGCCATACCCTTGCGTTACAAGATTTTCTGCTGGGATATCATAGACTTCCGTCAGCAGGCTTGCGACAGATTCCGCTCGTTGGTCGGAAAGCACAAGATTTGAACGATCAGAACCCACGGCATCTGTATGACCTTCGATGAAGAAGGTTTCGCCTGGATCTTTAGCGAGTACTTTTTGCATTGCATTTGCAACTTTGCGTAACGTTTTGGCTTGAGACAATGAAACCTCTGCACTGCCGGTCGCAAAATGGATGGTGTCGAGATCGATACGGCGCACTTTGTCACGCAAACGAGCGGAGTGGCGAACCTCATCGATTGTGTAGACGCGCTCTACACGTTCGACAGGTGGCAAAGCGAGGAAATCATAGAAGTCGCGTTCAGGGTCTGCCGCAACGTCAATGATATAGTCGTTAACTGGAATGGTCAGCCGCATAGGAGGCAGATCATATCCGACATCGAAGATCGCTGCGCGGGGATTATCGTCGTACTCTGGCGCATAGATCATCAGATATTCATTTCCATCACGATCAATACGTGAGCGCTGTAAAATATCGCCGTAGCGGTCATAGACCGTCACGATCTCGTATCCACCGGGACGCACAATGGTTTCGCGCAAGCGACCACGCGGCAACTCATCATAGTAAGTGCGCTCAGCGTCGCGGCGCAGGCGAGGGCGATCATCTCCGCGGACGAATATACGGTCGCCTGTCTCCAGTAAGACGCGGTTATCGACCTGCTCGATAACTTTTACATTCGTCACATTGTTGACGGTTGTGTTGTTAATGACGGTATTATTTATAACCGTGTTATTGACGATATTTGTAGTATCTGGAACGATGAATGCTGGCGCATCCTTGATGCGCGTACCTTCTTCCTTCAGATTGGCTTCGATTTTCTGAGGCAGAGCCGCCTTCAAATCTGCGGGAATTTCTACCTGAGCTGCAGCGTCGTCTGTAGGTGGTGGTGTCTTTTGTTCGTCAGCCGCGCGTTGTTGTTCACGCTGTCTACGGCGCTCTTCCCGAGATTGATTACCACCGGAATTGTCCGCATCCTTGTCACTATCAAGAATTGCAGCGCCGTTTTCAACTGGCAAAACAACGGTTTCATCGGTGCTGGCAGGATCTTTAGCAATCTCCTGATTTTGCTCGGTTGTTCGTTCGTCAACAATTACAGCCTTAGGTTCTGCTGGCAAATTGTTCACAGGCTGTTGCGCTTCTTGTTCGGGCTCCGGCTGTGGTTGCTGTTGATCTGGTAGTTCCGCTGGATCCGGTTCAGCGGCCTGAGGCTTTTCATCTGAGGCGGGCGTCTTTGGGGCAGGTTGTTCAGGCTGCACCTGAGGGGCGGTTGGCTCTTCCGGCAACTTTACGGGTTCCTGATCAGTGGGTGCCGCGGGCGCCTCTTCGGATTGAGTTGGCTCCGATGGCTGATCCGGCTTTTCCATTGTCTTGGATTGCTCTGCAGCCTCTCTCGCCTGCCTTTTTGCTTCTTCGTCGATTGCCTTCTGCTGCTCAGCACGCATCTGCTGTTCTGCAGCTTCCCGTTGGGCATGTTCGGACGCACGTTTTTGTTCTTCTGCCTGACGATCAGCCTCTTCCTGAGCGGCTTTCTGCTGCTGATCAGCTGCGCGTTTGGCCTCTTCTTCTGCTGCTTTCTGTTGCTCGGCAGCTTGTCGGGCAGCATCTTCAGCTTCTTTTCGACGCGTTTCCTCTGCGATTACATTTTGCTCATCGGCTTGACGTTGCTGTTCGGCTGCTTCTCGCTGCGCCTGTTCGGCCGCACGTTGCTGCTCGGCTGCCTGACGGTCCGCTTCTTCCTGAGCCGCGCGCTGCTGCTCTTCCGCTATCCGGCGGTTTTCTTCTTCTGCTGCGCGCTGCTGTTCATCGGCTTGCCGGCGGGCTTCTTCTGCCGCCCGTTCCATTTCTTCAGCCTGTTGCTGACGCAATGACTGATCATCGGAGGGCTGCTCGCTGCTATCTTGCGCGAGGATGATTGGCGCACCAGACGTTTCTGCCCGAACCGGCTGCATCATGATGGTTGCTGAGAATGCCGGTAAAACAACAGTTGCTAAAAGCTTGGAACGAATAGTCATTATCCCTCTCCTTGAAGGCAGAAATTGTACACGCCACATTTCATCAAATTCGCTTGAACATGGCGCTTTGTATCGTCATCATTATTGGTCGATTTAGAGCAAAGTTCGGCGTCATCACGAAATCGTTAGCTAAAAGTTTATGAACCTTTGCTGAATATCAGCGCGCTAATATATTTTGAGATACATTGATCATCGAATTATGAAGTTCCAATTAGTTTGGGGAGGTGCATTCGTTTGGAGGTTCGAGTGGCAATTCATATGACCCAGTGTGTGCGGGCGAAACAACATAACATGGCGATCACACTTTCGACGTGTTGAGAGAATTCTTAAGCTGACTGCACTGAGTAGGGGCAGATCGAATTGATTGGGGGGAGGGAGAGGTGGACGCTAAATCGGTTTTTCTAACCGTCACTTTGATTATCCTTGCCAACGGCGCTATGCTGAGCGCCATCAATCGCGATTTTCCGGTGTCACTGCGACCTGCTGCAATGAACTGGATGTGGGCGACTTTGCTAGTCGCGTTCGGGTGTGCAATTTTTGCAGCCAGTAAAATTGCGCCTCCCGCCGTGACGGTAACCTCAGCAAACGCCTGCCTCTTTGCGGGTCTGTGCCTGTATTATACGGCAATACGGCAGTTTCATAACCTGAAAAGCATTCTGTTCCCTTGGGTGGTTTCCATCCTCGCAATGATACCTTTCACGTATTTTGTGATTGTGATGCCCAATACACTGGTGCGTATCGTTATCGTCTCCATTGTATGGATTTGGTTGATGGCAGCCAGTATTCGTATCCTCGCCAACCGACGTTATAGCGATGGATCGCGCAGCCGTGTGATGTTGCTATCTCTATATATTGCCGCTCTGAGCGCCACTGCCGCCCGTGCACTTTTTTACGTGGGTATCAGTCCCAGTGCTGCTTTGGACATTGCAGACAATACCAACTGGATGAACGCAGTCACGCCGCTGTTCCTTGCCGTTCTTCCCATCATTGGAACAACCGCCTTTATATTGATGTGCACCGACCAGATAAGGCGCCGATGGGAGCGGGCCGCCTCCAAGGATTATTTGACGGGACTGCCCAATCGCAGAACTTTGAATGAAGTCGGCGCAGACAGATTTGAAGCCACCAGCAAGTGTGAAGTTCATCACGCGGTGGCAGTCCTTGATATCGATAACTTCAAGCTGATCAACGACAGCCATGGCCATGATGTTGGCGACAGGGTTCTCAAACATGTTGCCTTCCGCTTGCAGGCGTCGATGGAGAGCGGAGATTTCGTCGCGCGCTCTGGCGGGGAAGAGTTTGTGATAATTTTTGGTGAAGCCAACAGTCAGCTGGCCATAACGGCGACAGAAGCGATCCGAAAGAAAATTGAAAAAGATGTGTTTTTCATCGGTAATGCCGAAATAAAAGTGACGGTATCGATCGGTGTGGCTATGCAGAAAAATTCATCGTCCTCATTTGACAGCATTCTGCGTAAAGCCGACATGGCACTTTATGAAGCGAAATCACACGGAAAAAACCGTGTTGAAAGCGCGTCTTCATAGTGTTTTTTTAGACGCTTACGTCAAAATTTGCGTAACGGAGCGCGTCGCTGAAATCATCATAGGAACAAATTGCCTTATCAGAGTGTCTTCGTTGTAGCGCAGGTTTGATGCGGCAAGGACCGCGGCAGCGGTTGTATGCCCATCCGGCAAGTAAATTGGCGCTGCCAATGCGATATCGTTAGTATAGACCTGTTCTTCTGCGATAGCGAAACCGCGCTGGCGCGTTTCATATATCCGCCGCCAGATTTTCTCCGGATCAAAAACAGTTTTAGGCGTATAGGCTCGTAAGTCGCTGCGCGCCAGAATGTCGTGGATTTTGCTATCATCAAGACCAGCCAGGAATACCAATCCGGCTGCAGAGCAATATGCCGGCAATCTGCTGCCAACAATTACATCATTATCAAGCGTATTTGAGGAAAGATAACGTGCGAGATAGATAATGTCGGTGTCGTCGAGCAAGGTGAGAGAAATTGTCTCTCCTGTGCTGCGATTAAGATGGAGTAGATAAGGATGCGCTCTCTGCACGAGTAAACTCGAGCGTGTATAGCGGTAAGCCATGTTAAGAGACTTGGCCGCCAGCTCATAGGTCTTGCTACCCGGCACTTTCTGAATATAGCCAAGATGTAGCAATGTATGGGCAAAACGCTGTGCCGCTGAGCGGTCGATACCGGCGCGTTGAGCCAGTTGCGTCAAAGTTTGTCGAGAATGAACCGGGTCGAATGTCTCAAGAACACGAAAAGCTTTTTCAACCGCTCTGACCATCATAGGGTCGTCATGTTCTTCATCGTTCTTTGCCATTATTAGCTCAACCTCTCCTCTGACATGGCATTCCCGATACCATCCATCTAGTCAATAATTATTACTTATTCTCAGATAGCTTAAAGATTCTCCTGATCGTTGCTAACTGAATGCTGCACATAACGAGACAGGAGGAAGAAAGGTGTCGATATTGACACCCTTCCCGTTTGTTTTAGAAACGAATGCCTTCAGGCAGGGCGGAAGTATCCATGCCGGCGTCCTTGAAGCCTTCAAGGAGTAACGGAACAATTGCCTGGTTCGAGCGGTTTTCGTCTGCCCATTTCTGGAGGAATTCCTGAACGCGGCTGTCTTCGTCCTTGCGGGTCGCCGCTGAAACAGGAATACCGTGGACTGGTTCTGGCACGGTGTAACTTGAGAAGACACCACGTGCGCTTTCAAAAGTTTTTACGCAGATCGGCAGTTCCTGCAGCATGTAATCAGCACGGCCAGACTGCACAGCCATGATCGCCTCGCTCATTTCCTTAAGATTCATGATCTTGGCGTTTGGCATGTCCTGCTTGATGAAAGCAGTTTGTGCTGCGCCTGTGACCATCGCGAATGTAACATTGGGCGAATTGTATTCTTCCCATGTCGCCATAGGCTCTTTGCCCTTGGCGCCAATGACACAATCCGACATCTGCCAAACGGGGCCAGCCATGGCCAAAGCTTTTTTGCGCTCTTCCGTTGCCGTCATACCTGGAAAAATATCAAGGCGACCAGACTGCAAATCGAGTACAACGCTCTGCCATGTCACTTCACGCCATTTCAGCTTGAGCTCTTTACCCATGGCCTTACCCAGATCCGCTGCCATCTTGCGGCAGACCCGTGGTCCGTAACCGGCATATTCGAGTTCTCCCCCCACATGAAACGATGTCGGTGGATAGTTTCTTACTCCGCCGCATACAACTTCACCGGTACGTTCGATCTTGTCCCATACCGATTCAGCCCTTGCTGGCGCACTCGTTATAATGCTTGCACAAGCCAAAAGCGCAGCTGCAACCGTCTTCATCATTATCATATTCCCTTCAAGTGCCCTTCTATGGAGGGCTTTAAATTGCCTGGCTGCACCTTGTGATTTTCTCATCAACTACGACAAGCGAAAAATCATTTCTCCAAGAAATTCCATCATTAAAAATCGAAATTAAGCACTATAGATACATAATTAATCGTATATAGATTACATTTAATCACAGTACGATTAAATAGCGATTATTTGCGCAAAATTACTTTTCTTCAACTTCGAATCAAGTTAGCTGCGAAAAAAGGCTGCTTGATCGGGATTCAGGGTGGTCGCAAAAATGGGAGTGCATTCGGATGTACCAATTTGACTGGTCCGTTATTCTGGACGGACAATTGTGGCTCAATGCTATTGGTGTGACGGTGGCCTATGCTTTTGTTACGTCGCTGGCAGGTCTTCTCATAGGTGTCGTATTAGGGCTCGCCTTAGTATCCCGCATTCCGGTTCTGACTTGGGTCATCAATGCCTACATACATCTCTTTCGCTGCACACCACTGCTCGTGCAGATCGTCTGGTTCTTCTATGCATTGCCGATGCTCACCGGCTACACATTGCCAGATTGGTTCGCAGCTGGACTGGGCCTGACGCTTTACATGGGTGCGTTTGCAGCTGAAATTTTCCGGGCCGGCGTGATTTCAATTGATCGCGGACAATGGGAAGCATCGACCGTATTGGGGTTCTCGTATTTTACGAAAATGCGACATATCATTCTGCCGCAAGCGACGCGACGCATGATCCCGCCAATTGTCAGTCAGACAATTCTGCAACTAAAGAACACATCGCTTCTTTCAGTGGTAGCGGTTCCTGATCTTATGTATGCGGCTGGCAGCTTGACGATGGAAACGTACAGACCGCTTGAGGTCTATACCTTTGCGGCATTGCTGTATCTGGCGATCCTCACTCCCGTGACGTTAATTGCGAACCGTTTCGAAATCAAACATTGAGGGTCATGCGATGATTAACGTCAAAAGCTTGCGCAAAACATTTGGTACGCATGAAGTTCTCAAGGGGATAGATCTTTCAGTAGATCGTGGCGATGTGGCCGTGCTTATTGGGCCATCAGGCTGTGGTAAATCTACATTACTTCGTTGTCTTGATTTGCTCGAGCAGCCAACGGAAGGTCTTATTGAGATTGCAGGCAACAGCCTGGATTTTCACGCAAAGAGCGAGTTCTCGGAGCGAGTCAAAGCCGAGTTTCGTGCCAAAACTGGCATGGTTTTTCAGGGTTTCCATCTCTTCCCACACATGACTGTTCTGCAAAATGTCATGTCCGGCCCACTGCTGAACAAGCTGAAGACGAAGCCTCAAGCGCAAGAACTGGCCATGCAACTCCTTCAGCGAGTTGGGCTGTCTGACAAAATCAGTCTCTATCCGCATCAGATTTCCGGTGGTCAGGCGCAGCGTGTGGCTATCGCACGTGCCTTGGCGTTGGAGCCAGAAGTTATGCTGTTTGACGAACCAACATCAGCGCTCGATCCAGAGCTGGTGGGTGAGGTTCTTGATGTGATGCAGGGATTGGCTGCTGACGGAACAACAATGATTGTCGTTACGCATGAAATGAGCTTCGCACGCAATGTCGCATCAAAAGTCATTTTCATGGAAGGCGGGCATGTTGTTGAGATAGGCGCACCGGAAGAAGTGCTGCGCCAGCCTAAAACTGACCGTCTGAAGAGCTTCCTTTCCAAAGTTGAGCACTAATCAAAATACCAGACAGAAGCGGATATTTGACAATGAAGCACTATGATCTGCATGGAATGTACCCCGCAATTCCAACACCACTGACTGAAGCCGGACAACTCGATGTTGCAAAGCTGGAAGTTCTTATTGAGGCAAATCTGGCTGGTGGTGCGAAGGGGCTTGCGCCTGTGGGTGGCACGGGCGAATTTACCGCATTTTCCTCCACAGTAAGGCTCGAAGTCGTGCGGGAAACGGTACGGATTGTGAATCGCCGCGTTCCGGTTGTCGCCGGCGTCGTCTCGCCGGGCTGGGCCGAAGCAGTAGATCATGGCAATGCGTTTAAAGAAGCAGGCGCTGATGCGCTGCTGCTGATAACCCCGTTTTACGTTATTCCGAGCCAGCAGGGCGTGATCGACTATTTCCGCGCTTATCGAAAGACTGTTGATCTACCGCTTGTCTATTATGATGTTCCTGCGCGAACCAGCTTTGTAACAACGGTCGAAACGCTGAGGACGCTGGGTGAAGATGGTACGATTATCGGTGCAAAAATTTGCAATACCGATGCTTATTACTTCAACCGTTTGGCTGCGGCGATTGGTGATCGTATCGCGTTGTTGTCCGGCGACGACATGATGTACGCTATCCATATCATGCATGGTGCTAAGGGGGGCATTCTTGCCAGTGCTCCGATGTTGCCCGCTTACTGGACACGAATTCATAACACACTTGCTGATGGGAATTATGCGGAAGGGATTGCGCTGCATCGGAAGCTCCTTCCAACATTCGCAGCTCTGTTCAACGAAGTTAATCCCGGTCCGTTAAAAGCTATGATGGCTCAGGTGGGCCTGCCAGTGGGACCAGTCTCTTTGCCTTTGAAGGCACCCAATGATGCAACCCAGGCACTGATACTCAAGGCTATTGATGGCCTGCTCGCCGAAGGGATCGCATAGTCCATGACAGGCGGGGCAGCATTTCTGGATTTTGCAGAAGCGCGGGAACAAGCAAAGGCCTTTCTCCCCCGCGCTTTGTTTGAATATATTGATCGGGGGACAGAAGCAGAAACCGCCCTCTCGGCACTTCATAACGGCTTCGCCAAGCGCCGTGTTGTTCCACACGTCCTGCGTCCGGTCACCACGCCTGATCTGTCTGCACAATACCTTGGGAGCACACACAACTGCCCGTTTGTGATTGCTCCTACCGCTCTGGCGGGCATGGTCCGCTATGATGGGGAAGTTCTCATGGCGAGCGCAGCAAAAGCAGCTGGGCTGCCTTTTGTTGTGGCAACCCAGTCATCGACCAGTATCGAACAGATTGCAATCGGAGCACCCGATAGCGACTTATGGTTTCAGCTCTATGTCTGGCGTGATCGTTCAGAAACATGGAAACTGCTTGAGCGTGCAAAAGCATGTGGTATTGATACTTTGGTATTGACGGTTGATACGCCAGCGTCACCTAAAAAGATTCATAACCGACGCAATGGTTTTGGGGTTCCACTACAATTTTCAGCCACGCTGGCAGTGGACTTGATGCTTCATCCACATTGGACACTTGGCGTCATGGGACGATATCTATTGCGCAAAGGATTTCCGTCCTATGCGCATTATCCCGGGGATGTGGCTAAAGCAGTGACAGATTCCATCCGCGATCCGCGCTTCGCTCTCGATACTGTGCTTGATAGAGATTTCGTCAAAGAGCTTCGTCACCGCTGGCCGCATAAACTTCTGATCAAAGGAGTTTTGTCTGCGGCTGACGCAATTGAGGTTTTCGATTTAGGTTGCGATGGCGTGGTGGTATCGGCGCATGGCGGCCGCAATCTCGATAGTGCGGCTCTGCCATTGGACGTTCTGCCAAGGATACGGGACGCTGCGGGACCTCACAAAACGCTTTTTGCAGATAGCGGCGTGAGACGCGGGTCTGATGCAGCAAAACTACTGGCGGCTGGTGCTGATGGCGTGTTTCTTGGACGCGCGCCACTCTATGGCCTTGCAGCAGGGGGAGCAGACGGCGTTGTGCGCATGGTTGAGCAGTTAAGGGACGAACTGCGTTTGTTTCTCGGCTTTGCCGGCGCCCAGTATATTTCAGCACTTCGCCAATCCGAATGGGTTGGTTGACCGCCACTTCCCAAAATACGTGCTTTTCAAATTCACAGGTAAAAAAATGTTGTCCAAGTCTAGCTCCAATGATGCTTTCCTGAACGATCTTCGTCAGGCCGTTGGCAACCAGTATGTGTTGACTGATGCTCATGATAAAGAGCCGTTCCTGACTGACTGGCGTGGCTATGAGAGCGGACAGGCAATCGCTGTTGTTTTACCAGCAACCACTGGACAGGTTTCTAACGTAATGCGTATTGCCAGTGAGCATGGCAGCACGATCGTTCCTCAAGGGGGCAATACCGGATTGTGCCAGGGCGCGGTCCCTTTAAGTCTGGGACGTACCGTTGTTCTGGGTCTACGTCGTCTGAATGCAGTTCGTGAAATTGACAAAGCGTCGAACGTAATCGTGGTTGAAGCCGGATTGACCCTGACGGCAGCTCATGATGCCGCAGCTTCCGTTGATCGTCGTATTCCATTGCATCTTGGCAGCGAAGGCAGCGCACAAATCGGGGGGCTGGCATCAACCAATGCTGGAGGAACCAGTGCTCTTCGTTACGGTCCTATTCGTGACCTGATCTGCGGCATCGAAGTGGTGCTGCCGGATGGTCGCATATTGAACGATTTGAAGGCATTGCGCAAAAACAACACCGGGTATGATTTAAAGAACCTCTTCATCGGAGCTGAAGGCACGCTGGGGATCATCACGGCGGCCGCTCTGCGTTTACAGCCAGTGCTGCGGTCATCAGGGCATGCTTGGATTGCTTTGCCAAATCTCGATGCTGCAGTAACCATTCTGATGGGCTTGCAGGATCGGTTTGATACTGCGGTCCAGGCCGCGGAGCTCTTGTCTGGTGATCAGGTTGATCTGGTTCTGCAATATATACCGCGTTCGAGGCATCCGCTTGAAAGCCGACCGGATTGGTCCTTACTTGTCGAACTGGGTAGTACAGACGCGACGACAGAGCTTCATGTCGCTCTCGAAGAATGGTTGGCAGAGCAGTTTGACGCCGGATTGGTTGAAGATGCCTTCATTGCTCAAAGCGAAGCACATGCGGAAGACATCTGGCACTTAAGGCACTCGGTGTCTGAAGCCAATAAATTGCATGGACATAGCTTGTCACATGACGTTGCGGTGCGTCCGACACTCGTACCGCTGATGATCAAGCGCGCTACTGCAGCTGTCCATACAATCTATCCTCAGGCAACGATCCTTATTGTGTCTCATATTGGTGATGGAAATATTCATTTCATCGCACATTTCACACATGATGAATGGGCGACATTTGCTGATCCAGCAGACGTGACAGCTAACGTCATGAAGGAGGTTCATGATGTTGTTGACGAACTCGGCGGCACTTTTTCTGCTGAGCATGGGATTGGGCGTAAGTTGGTTTCCGAGCTTGCTACGCGCTCTGACCCCGTTCGTATGGAACTCATGCGATCACTGCGTAGTGTTTTGGATCCCAATGGACGCATGAATCCGGGAAGTGTCTTTGCGAACTAGTGGTCTGCTTCCGACATTTGCATCGCTCAATGACGGGCGTTGAGCAAATGTCGGAATCTAAATGACCACTTGCAAGCTTATGAATCGAGTGGGTTTTTCGAATTTGACAATTGAAGCAGCATGTATGTCAGTCGGGATTCAAACGTTAAATTCAATCCACTAGAGTTACGCTTGAAAAATATGAAACTGCTTTCGACGTTCTTTAGCGGGAGAGACTGTTTTCGTCATCAATCAAGGTTAGGCGGGAAGGGGGCGATGGCCCCCACCGCCAAAGAACGAGATTAAGATCATCCTTGTTTGTACCTTTTGCAAAACTGCGCACCAACAAGCCACTATAACCGGCTGCGATTAAGCGTCTCGCAAAAATCTGCGTCGTGGCTTCGCCTTTCAAACGCATTTGCTCTCGCCAACCATCATCTGCAAGCATTACTGCGTCCATTCCCATTTCTTCTAATGCAAGCTCATTCCTGCAGTCGAAAATGGCTTCGACCTCTGCATCATAAGACACAATTGTCGTTGGCTGCAGGTTGCCAACCTGATTGGCCTCGCGAAGTGCGGTCATGATGCTGAGGGACGCGTAAAGCGTCGACCCCCCCTTGGGGTTGAAGCGCCCGCCGTAAAGCTCAGCGCCCCTCCCGGAAAGAGGCTCCCGCGCAAAAACAGGATTCAAGGCTCGATAAAGTTTGTCTTGATAGCTGATTGGCACGGTTAGGCATAAACCCCGGCATCAACAGCATCAATATAATCAAGAACTTCGCTGGCCTTGCCATTGAGCACCAGTTGCATAGCTGTCTGACCTGAAAAGCCCGTCAATGGTTCGGAACGATACCAGGCATAAGCCATAAGAGCTGAACCAAAACGCGGCTCGACCTTGTTTAAAATCTCGACCATCTCGCGTAGCCGCTTCTGCGTCTTGTCAGATTGTACGCGGTCTTTCCGCTGTACGGCATCGCGTCCCAATCCTGCCGAACGGGCAACTTCATCGCTTGTCGTACGTAACGCATCAGCGATTTTCCGTGGTGCAAACAGACCGTTATCTGAATATTGTGCGAGACCCATGATTCGTCTCCTTACCGAGATGCCACTTATTATGGCGCAATATGGCGTCATAATAAGTGGCATTCAAGGTGGCAAGCTGACTTTAATTTAACTCACGATCAATATCGCGTCTCAGAACAATGGCGGTTGTAAGATCTTCGACCATGTCATGCCCTGCAATCAAATCGCGTACCCGATTAAGGCCGTCGATTGAACCCGTCTCCAGTTCGACGATCAGATCAAGCTGACCGCTCACTGATGATACCCGGCGCACTTCCGGGTGTCGTGCGAGGATATCCAGCAAATCATGTGCGGGAGTCCGTCGCAGATTGATTAAAAATGCCGCGCGAATAACATTTGCGTCAATTTCGCCGATATCGGCGCGGTATCCTCTTATGACTCCGCTGCGCTCAAGATTTGTGACGCGTTCACTCGTAGCACTACGCGACAACCCAATACGCCCCGCAAGCGTTTTCAACGCGATACGCGCTTCCTTAGACAGGATTGCCAGTATTTCACGATCTTTCGCATCAAGTTCGCGCATCATCACCCTATTCACGTCGCCGGACATATGTCGGTCTATTCCGACAATGTGCCGGTTATCCCGACAGGATACTTGATGCCCGAAAATCCTTTGCATGCCAAGCTGCAGCTAAGAAATGTAACCTGGAAAAATACTGGCTATGACCGATCTCTCCCATCCCGCACCACAGTTTTCAGCGATTGATGCCGAAAGGCTTGCCAAAGAAGTTTTTGGCGTAAGCGCCAGCGCGTCTGAACTCGATAGTGAGCGTGATTGTAATTTCCGTCTGAAAACCGGAACGGAATCTGATTGGATCTTAAAGATCGTCAATGCCAGCGAACCAAAAGTTGAGAGCGAGTTTCAGACCGCTCTGCTGCATCATCTTTCCATTGCAAAGTCCAGATTGGCCGTACCGCATCTCAAAGCAAGCCTTGCCGGTGACGTCCTCGCCCAAGCCGTTGCTGATGGCGGCGAAAAGCATGCGCTGCGTTTGGTTGGCTGGCTCCCTGGAACACCGCTGGCGCAAGTAACCAGAACATTCGATCTGATGCGCAATCTGGGCCGTTCATTAGGTGAACTGGATCACGCGTTACAGGGGTTCATTCATCCCGGTGCGCTCCGAGACCTGGATTGGGACCTTCGTCATGCAGGTCGTGCGCGTACACGCCTGCACTTCATTGATGACGCAGAAAAAAGAGCACTGCTTGAGCGGTTTATCACTCGCTTTGAAACTCTGATCGAACCCAAGCTTGCAGGTCTACGCGCACAGGTTATTCATAATGATGCAAATGACTGGAATGTTCTGGTCGATAACAAAGACAACGAAAAGATTGCTGGTCTCATCGATTTTGGTGATGCCGTTCATACAGTGCTGATCGCGGAAGTTGCGATTGCATGTGCTTACTCAGCGCTCGACATGGAAGATCCCATAGGCGCGGCGGCGACACTTGCTTCAGGGTTCCATGAAAAATACCCGCTCAAAGCGGAAGAAATTGATCTGCTGTTCGACCTTATTGCGATGCGGCTCGTAACGAGCGTCACAGTTTCAGCCTCACGCCGGGAAAAGACTGACGATAATCCATATCTAGCCATCAGCGAAGCGCCAGCATGGCGTCTTTTGGAGAAGATGGATGCAATGAACCCGCGCTTTGCGACAGCCATTTTGCGCAAAGCTTGCGGCTTTGACGCAATAGATGGAGCAGGGGCTATCCGCAAATGGGTCTCCATTAACGCCAAGACATTTGCGCCAATCGTGCGTCCCGCGCCAGCGACCATGACCAAAGCGATTGTTCCTTATGGTGATGCATCCCATTTCATGACGGTTGCATCAGCGGAACAACGCGCAAGAGAGGCCACACAATGGTGGGACGATTTCTGTGCCCAAAGTAACATCGAACTGGGCATTGGTTCTTGGGGCGAGAAGCGAACTGTCTATACCGATAAGGCTTTTGAATCGCATTTCATCAAGGGTCAGCGCCGCATCCATCACCTCGGGGTGGATTTGTTCATGCCAGCAGGTACTCCGCTTTATACACCACTGGCGGCAACCGTCATAAGCGTTGAAATCGAATACGAACCGCTTGGATACGGCGGTCTGGTCAAGCTGGAACACCGCCCCGAGGGTTGTCCGCCTTTTGTAACGCTTTGGGGGCATATGGCTCACGAGGCGCTGGAGCGTTTGCGGCCTGGTCAGAAACTTCTGGCTGGCAATCTCGTCGGTCATATGGGCGATATTCACGAGAACGGCGGATGGACACCACATCTGCATTTTGGAATGACCACAGACGTCAATCTTACGGCAACCGAGATTTTGGGCGTCGGTGAATCTGCATATCTTGATGTATGGGCAGATTTGTTCCCGGATGTCGCTGAACTGGCTGGCATTCCACCAGAAACGTTCCATCAGGATGGTCGTACCCGAGCCGAAATCATCGAGAAGCGCAAAGAAATCCTGCTGCCAAACCTGTCGATTTCTTATTCCGAACCGATAAAGTTTGTTCGAGGGGAGGGCACATGGCTTATCGATAACCATGGGCGTGCCTATCTCGATTGCTTTAACAATGTCTGTCACATTGGCCATGCGCATCCCGAAGTGGTTGAGGCAATCGCCCGACAAGCGGCAGTTTTGAATACCAACAGCCGTTATCTGCATGACAACATTGTGGAATATGCGGAGCGACTGACAGCAACTTTGCCAGAAGGGCTCACCGTCGCATCATTTGCCTGTTCAGGCAGCGAGGCGAATAGCTTAGCCTTGCGAATGGCGCGCAATCATACCGGACGCGATGAAGCGATGGTGCTTGATTGGGCTTATCACGGCACAACACAGGAACTCATCGAGCTCAGCCCTTATAAATATAAGCGCAAAGGTGGAAAGGGTCGCCCTGCACATGTGTTTGAAGGCGTCATTCCTGATAGCTATCATGCTCCGGAAGATTGGCCTGTTGAAGAACATGCCAAGCGCTTTGCCAGCAACATTGCCGAGCATATCGATACAATGCGCAGTCAGGGCCGGACACCCGCATACTTCCTGGCTGAATCCATTCCAAGTGTTGCCGGTCAGGTTTTCCTGCCGGAAGGCTATCTCAAAGAAGTCTACGCTATGGTTCGCGCTGCGGGCGGCGTGTGTATTGCCGATGAAGTGCAGGTCGGCTTTGGTCGTGTGGGGAGTCATTGGTGGGCTTTCGAATTGCAAGATGTTGTCCCTGATATCGTCACCATGGGCAAACCCATTGGAAACGGTCATCCGATGTCGGCGGTTGTCACAACGCGGGAAGTGGCTGACAGCTTTAACAATGGCATGGAGTATTTCAATACATTTGGTGGCAATCCGGTTTCGTGTGCCGCAGGCCTAGCTGTACTCAATGTTATTGAACGCGATGGCTTGCGCAAAAATGCGCTCGATGTCGGTAATTATCTGCTTGATGGCTTTCGCGAAATGCAAACGCGTTTTGACATCATCGGCGATGTTCGTGGCCAGGGTCTGTTTCTCGGAATTGAACTTGTTGCGGATCGGAAGACCAAGGCACCCGCGACCGCTCTCGCAAAACGCATCAATGATGGTGCAAGACAGCGGGGCATTTTGATGGGCACTGAAGGCCCACATGATAACGTGTTGAAGATGCGCCCATCTATGGTTTTCAATCGCGACAATGCCGATCATCTGCTCAGTGTCCTGAACGATAGTTTTGCAGCCGCTCTGCGGTAGAACGCCTGAACGACATCGCTCCAAATGCCGTACTTTCGCTCGGATAGCCCGGCGGAAATACGGCTACATTGTTTAGCCTGTTCACTTCAATGTCCGCGGAAGAACCTGAGTGGAGCTCTATTAAACGCCGTGGAAGCGCTCGTGTCTTAAGCCGACAATATGCCGGTTGATTCCGTCAATGTGTCGGGCTGGCAGACATATTGCAGGATGCTTGCAAAGTAAGCCTGTGCCAAGCTCACAAATGAAGGTTAGTGGCAAACCATAACCTAAAACAAAAAGACAAATCCAGAGGAAACGGAAAGTCATGAGTTCAAAGCTGAAGAGTCTCATTGCAATCGCAGCGGTTGCTATTACTGCAAGTTTTTCGAGTGTGCCAGCGCAAGCTGATGAGCTGGAGAAGCTCAAAGAGTCCGGCGAGATGCGCATTGCTATGAGCGGTCAGTATCCACCGTTCAGTTTTACGAACGAACAAAACGAAGTGGTTGGTTTTGACGCATCGATCGGTTCTGCAATTGCAGAAAAAATGGGGCTCAAACCAAAGATCATGACAACGCCGTTTGATGGCATTATTGCGGGTCTTCTCGCAAAAAAATACGATGCTGTTGTTGCATCCATGACAATTACATCAGAGCGTGAAAAGGCCGTAGACTTTGTCGGTCCTTACTATCATGCTGGACGTACTATCGTTGTAAAAGACAGCTCAGACATTCAGAAACTCGAAGACCTGAATGGCAAGACCGTTGGCGTCACAATGGGCGACGCCCATGAAAAATGGGCAAAAGCGCAGGGTGATCTGACGGTTCGCACCTATAAAGGCCTGCCTGAAATGCTGATCGATCTGGAGGCAGGTCGCATCAACGCGCTTGTCATGGATAGTATCCCTGTAATGATTGCTGTGAAGGAAACAGGCCAGAAGGTCCGTATTCTGGACACACCAAACATCGAGGGTGGTCGCGTTGCGCTCGGTATTGCAATTCGCAAAAACAATCCGGAACTTAAGGCCGCGATGCAGAAGACCCTCGACGAGATGCTCGCTAACGGTGATTACGAAAAGATCTCCATGCAGTGGATCGGTAGCGACATTCGCTAATCGAGTTTAAATCCGGCCGGGAACAACCTGGCCGGTTCACATGGCTTTCCGGAGTATCTTTATGGATCTTGCGTTAATGCAGCGCGTCCTCCCATTTTTCCTGGAGGCTGCATGGGTCACTGTGCAAATTTCTGTGCTGGCTCTTTTGTTGGGATTCGTCGTCGCAGGCATACTGGTGATCGCACGTCTGTCGAATAGCGCTATACTGCGTTTTTTGTCCGGTGCATATGTTAGTGTGTTTCGCGGCACTCCATGTCTGGTTCAATTGTTTGTTCTGTATTTTGGTGGCCCGCAGATTGGTCTGGAACTGGAGCCTTATTCCGCAGGAGTTATTGGGCTCGGACTGAACATCGGTGCCTATATGGCTGAATCCATTCGCGGAGCAATCGCGAGTGTGGACCGCGGACAAATGGAGGCGGCACGCTCCATAGGCTTTGATAGGGAAAAAACATTACGTTTGATCATCTTGCCCCAAGCCGCCCGTCTCATGATCCGACCATTGGGCGTAAACGCTGTTGCTCTTGTCAAAGGATCGGCATTGGTTTCAACAATATCGGTCGTGGAACTCACCTATACAGCGCAGCGCTTTATCAGTTCAACATACAAGCCTTTCGAGATATTTGCAGTCGCGGCTGTTCTTTACATGATCATTGTTTATGTCGTCGTCATGATTGTCGATCTGCTCGACAAGCGCTTTGCGCCGCGTTGAGGGAGGACACATCATGCCAACACTCGATTTCAGTATCGTTATTCCTTATTCCGACCTTCTTTTGGTCGGACTTTGGTGGACGGTTATTCTAGCCATTGCATCCAGCATTCTCAGCTTTGTTTTCGGCATTCTGTTTGCTCTGGTCGTTCTTTACGCGCCGTCTGTACTTGCATATCCCGTACGCTTCTTCATGTGGCTTTTTATGGGAACGCCTCTGCTTTTGCAGCTCTACCTCATCTATTATGGGCTTGTGCAAATCGGCATTGATATTCCGGCACTTTTTGCAGGTATTGTCGGTCTGAGCCTGCATTTTGCAGTCTATAATGCGGATGTCATTCGTGCAGGTATTGTTTCGGTTGATCCCGGACAAACCGAAGGTGCCCGTTCAATCGGCCTGAGCCGCGGACAAGCACTACGTTATGTCATCATTCCGCAGGCGATCCGGAACACTATTCCGCCTATCGGCAACAACATGATCGTTTTGCTCAAAGATACATCGCTTGTTTCGATTATCGGAATTGCTGAACTGGTCAATAGTGCACAGATAGCCATCAGCGAAACCTATAGCCCATTTGAGTTTTATCTCACTGCGGCTGCACTCTATTATCTGGTAAACCTCGCTATGGAAGCAGGGCTGCGGCATATTGAAAGAAAAGTGGAGGTAACGCGATGAGCACGCTGAAGCCAATGGTTGAAGTTAAAGGTGCCCGCAAAGCCTATGGCGAACTGGAAGTTCTGAAGGGAATTGATCTTTCGGTATCGCGCGGACAGATCATAGCAATTATAGGTCCAAGCGGTTCAGGAAAGAGTACGCTTCTGCGTTCCATCAACCATCTTGAAACGTTAAATGGTGGCGAAGTCTGGCTCGATGGGACACAAGTCAACCAACCGCTCAAAGGGCAGGCCTTTGAAAAGCACATCAACTCTGTGCGCCAGCAAATGGGAATGGTTTTCCAGCACTTTAATCTGTTCCCACATTTGACTGTTCTGGAGAATATCACGCTTGGTCCGATCAAGCTTAAGAGCATGGCCAAGTCGCAGGCACGTGAGCTGGCGCTTGAGCTGCTTGCCAAGGTTGGATTGGCCAGTAAGGCAGATGTCTATCCTTCCCGCCTCTCGGGCGGCCAGAAGCAGCGCGTGGCGATTGCTCGTGCATTGGCGATGCAGCCCAAGGTTATGCTGTTTGATGAAGCGACGTCGGCACTCGACCCCGAGCTGGTTGATGAGGTGAATCTTGTCATGAAGCAGCTTGCTGCCGAACACATGACCATGCTGATTGTCACGCACGAAATGCGTTTTGCTGGCGAAGTTGCCGACAAGATCTTGTTTATGGATTGCGGCGTGGTCGTTGAAGAAGGGACACCTGATGAACTCTTGCGTAACCCTCAGCAGGATCGCACACGCACATTCCTGAAAAATTATCTGGCGGTGTGAGCTTTTTAAGGGCGTCGCCATGTAATTAATATGCATTAAGGCGCTGATCAAAATCAGCGCCTTAATGCTTGCTGCCCAACGGACATTTCATTTGTGGCAATGCAACACGGTTGTTTTCACGCGTTTGTGCCCTAGTTTCCTTTGTATGCCAAAGTATAAAGAATCCAAAGAGCCGATGGAACAAACTGCGCCGTCGCTATTTTCCTTTCCCGGGTTTCACTATTTAAAGACCGATGTGTCTACGAATAGAGCAGATTTTTCTGACCTGACAAGATTGTCTTTCTTTTTTGATCTTGATGGCACCCTCCTTGATTTTGCATCCACGCCTGATGCTGTTCGTGTAGAAGCAGGCCTGCAAGAGAGACTGGAACTCTTGTCTAAGCGCACATCAGGTGCGGTCGCCATTGTAACCGGTCGTTCAATCAAGTTTGTTGATCAGCTATTTCCTCGGCATTCGTTTTTCGTAGCCGGCCTTCACGGTGCCGAGTTTCGCTTCGGGTCAGAAAAATCTTCGACATATGAAATGGCTCACTCGAACGCCGAGTGCCATGACGAATGGTATTTGACGGCCCTCGATATGGCCAAAGGAGAGGCGGATCACCTTGAAGGTGTCATTTTCGAAGACAAAGGCGGAGCCTTTGCCCTTCATTATCGTTTGGCACCAGACAAGGAAGAAGCTGTGCGTCACATCATGACGGCAGCTGTGGAAAGTGCCGGGGGAGCGTATTCGCTACAAGGTGGGAAGTTTGTTTTTGAGCTCAAACCAGCTGGCAGTGACAAGGCTCAGGCGTTGCGTCGTTTCATGCGAGTAGCCCCTTTCAAAGGCAAGCGTCCGGTTGCCGCGGGAGATGATCTCACCGATGAAGCGATGTTTCTTGAGGCCAACTCGATGGGAGGCGTCAGTATTCGGGTTGGCCTGCATGACGTCGGAAACAAAACCAACGCTTCGATATTTACCGAATCGCCAGAAAAATTCAGGTGCTGGATAGGGGGGCTTTTGTAAGTGAAGCAGTTCAATGATGAATTAGAAAATGCAATTTCGATACCGCATTTGAATCTGCCGGAGGATATTTCGTGAGTCGCCTTATCGTTGTTTCCAACCGCGTGCCCAATCCGGACCGTCCGCCATCTGGCGGCCTTGCGGTTGCCGTTCAGGCCGCGCTTAAAGAGCGAGGTGGAATCTGGATGGGGTGGTCAGGCAAGTCAAGCGGTGAGAAGGAGCCCGGGCCCCTTGTGATAAGAGAAGAAGGTGAGATTACCTATGCTTTGTCAGATCTTTCGGATCAGGACCTGTCCGAATATTATGAGGGTTTGGCCAACAGTGTTTTATGGCCACTCTGTCACTACCGCATTGATCTGACCGATTATACACGTCGAGATATGGCAGGGTATCTCAGGGTCAACCGCTTGTTTGCGGAGAGATTGCTGCCGCTAATTGAACACAATGACATTATCTGGGTGCACGATTATCACCTGCTGCCTTTGGCTGCAGAGCTTCGGCAAATGGGGATCAAGAACCGCATTGGTTTTTTCATGCATATACCATGGCCGTCGCCGGATGTTTATCTGACATTGCCTGTACAAGGAGCATTGTTAAATGCGATGACAGCGTTTGATCTCATCGGATTTCAAACGGACGACGATGCTGAAAATTTCGCCCTATGCCTCCGCCGTGGTGGGGTAGCAAAGCCTGTCGAGGGCGAAACCGGATTGTTCCGTAACCCAAGCCGCGAGTTTCGGATAGGCGCTTTCCCTATTGGAATTGATGTCAACTCCTTCTCCCACACCGCTCAATCGGCAATTATAAATCCTACAATCCAAAGGTTTAAGCAATCTCTGGAAGGAAGAGATCTGATTGTAGGGGTTGACCGCCTCGATTATACCAAAGGACTGCCTGAGCGATTGAAAGGTTTTCGCCGGTTTCTTGAGGTGAACCCGGCATGGCATGGACGCATAACATTACTTCAGGTCACCCCTAAGAGCCGCTCGGGCGTGGCAGAGTATGATGCTTTGCAACATGAAGTTGCTGAAATTGCTGGTCATATTAACGGTGCTATTGGTCGTCTCGATTGGACACCTGTACGATATGTGAACCGGGCTTTCGGCCAACAATTACTTGCTGCTGTCTATAGAATGGCCAAGTTGGCCCTTGTTACTCCACTTAGAGATGGAATGAATCTCGTCGCAAAAGAATTTGTGGCTGCACAAGATCCTCAAGATCCGGGCGTACTTGTTCTTTCGCGCTTTGCTGGCGCAGCTCATGAGCTTGGTGAAGGGGCACTATTAGTTAATCCATACGACGTGGAAGCGATCGCCGACGCTATTGCGCGTGCTGCTTCCATGACCTTGGATAAGCGGGTAGAACGCTATAAATTGATGATGGAAGCTGTTGAATCCAATGATGTTTTTCATTGGTGTCGCAGTTATCTTGATCAACTTGCCACTGAGGTAAAAGCTACTTGAAAACCGAAAAGAAAAGGCCGACCGGATGAAAACCCGGCCGACCTTGATACGCATACTATCGAGCTATTCAAGCTGCGAGTGCTTCGTCAGCTGTCGTTGGCACTTCAGAAATTGTCTTAAGAACCTGAGAGGCGATCTGATAAGGGCAGCCCTGTGAGTTAGGGCGGCGGTCTTCTAGATAACCCTTATAATTGTTCTGGATGAACGAGTGCGGTACGCGGATCGAAGCTCCGCGATCACCAACACCATAAGAGAACTTGTTCCAAGGCGCGGTTTCATGTTTGCCGGTCAGGCGCATATGATTATCAGGACCATAGACTTCGATGTGGTCCTGTAGGTTTTTGTCGAACTGAGCCATCAGAGCTTCGAAATAGGCTTTTCCACCAACTTCGCGCATGAATTTGGTCGAGAAATTACAATGCATTCCCGAGCCATTCCAATCGGTATCGCCGAGAGGCTTGCAGTGGAATTCGATATCGATGGAATACTGTTCACAAAGACGCAGAAGGAGATAGCGAGCAATCCAGATCTGGTCGGCAGCGCTTCTTGAACCTTTACCGAATACCTGGAATTCCCACTGACCCTTGGCCACTTCAGCATTAATGCCTTCGTGATTGATGCCAGCTGCAAGGCAGAGATCGAGATGTTCTTCAACAATCTTACGTGCGATCGATCCGACATTCTTATAACCAACACCGGTGTAATAAGGGCCCTGCGGTGCAGGAAAACCCTGCTCTGGGAAACCGAGTGGGCGACCGTTATCGTAAAAGAAATATTCCTGCTCGAAACCAAACCAGGCGTCTTCGTCATCAAGAACGGTCGCACGGCTGTTGGATGGATGCGGTGTAACACCGTCAGGCATCATGACTTCGCACATGACAAGCGCACCATTGGTACGGGCCGGATCTGGATAAATTGCAACAGGTTTCAATACGCAATCCGAGCTACGGCCTTCTGCCTGCATCGTAGAAGAACCATCAAAGCCCCAATAAGGAAGCTGGTCAAGAGTTGGAAATGCTTCGAACTCCTTGACCTGGGTTTTGCCACGCAAGTTTGGGGTAGGGGTGTAACCATCCAACCAGATATATTCGAGCTTATATTTTGTCATCGCCTAGTCTCTTTTGTTCTGCGTATTAAACCGGTTCTTTGCACTGCGGCATTCGTCATTTGCCCAACAATGCGCTTGATTTATTAGAAGCAAGTGCCGTGCCAATTGGGATCCTCAAGCTACAAATTATGCTTCTGCGGCCATAAGCGAACTTAAGGCGCTTTTTGGTTTAATTAGTAGAAATGGAAGGTGAGCTAAAGGCAATTCATAGGCATAACGCTCTCTAATAATTGCTTATAAAATAGGCAATTGTATAAAAACGCGTCATTATATGCGCTTAGATGAAATGCAATCCGATCGCTGCTTGAATTGTCTGTGTGATGCGTATCTTATCGGAAACGGGCGGAACCCTTCTCGGATGTTTTAGCTTCCTGGTAGAAGCTCAGAGTGCGGAGCCCACGTTTTCAATACTTTTCGCAATGTGGACAGGCTCTGATACCCTGCCTCCAAACCGGCTGCTGCCAAAGGCACACCTTCTGCTCGCCGGCGCATGACATGGGAGACCCTTAATCGCTGGCGCCATTCGATAAAACTCATACCTGTTTCCTGGCGAAATTTGCGGGTCATTGTACGGCGGCTCATGCCGACCTTATCAGCCCAGTCATCGATGGTCAGATCGTTTCCCGGATTGTCGAGTAGATCGCGGCAGAGTTTGCGCAGTTGCTTCTCGGCAGGCAACGGAACGGTATAAGGTTGTTGGTCAGCATTGCGAATTTCATCAAGGATAAGAGCTGAGAGATGTTTGCCCCTGCCAGTTTCATCATAAAGCACGGGTTCGTTTGCCAGTGCCTGTATACTGGCATCAAGCAGCGCCGAAACTTTCAAAATCCGCGTAGGCTCCCAAAATCCACGCAAAACACTTTCCTCTAAGTAGACGGAATGCATTTTTGTTTCGCCAAAGGTCTGCACCGCGTGCGGCAGGTCAGGTGCTATAAGAATTGCGTAGCCGCTAGGGAGCATGAATGCTCCTTCTTCGGTCATTGCTGTCATATAGCCGCTATTGCCGTAAAGAAGTTGTCCACGTCGATGACTGTGCCAGCCGAAGTTCATACTGACTGTATATTCACGGTGCATTACGGCCAGAGGTCGTTTGATGTTCTGATAATCAATTGCATGCTTCGGTCGCATTCAGTCTTCCATTTGGCCCAATTTGACTAAAAAAGTCATATTTGATGGAAATCGCAGAATTTTGACCCGATTGCAACCGAGTTTGGCCTGACTCAACGAGTGATGATGAATATATTCTGCTTCGCAACGCATTGATATGCGGGTGTAATTTAGAATTATTCTGAATTCTAGGATTACGCAACATCAAATTTGACAGCCAAGACCTGCGGTGTTTATCGCCAGCGGGAAATATCTCGTTCACGTGATGAACGACCAGGAGAGCCGAATTGAATACGAGTAGCACCGCTGCCCGCGAACCGAACGCTAAGAGCAAGACAGTGTGTTGCGGTGCACATCCCTTACTCAAGGCAGTACTTTTGGCAGGAGTGGCTACTATCGCTCTTTCCGCGCCAACCCTGGCGCAGGATGCGGGCTCCATCCAATTGCAAACTATCGAAGTTCAGACATCTGGCGGGAAGGGGCCGCTCGCTCCAGTCAAGGGATACATTGCCGATTACAGCCGAGCAGCCACCAAGAGTGACATTGCCATTCGCGAGGCTCCGCAAGCAATTTCTGTTGTGACCCGCGATAATATGAATGACAGAGCGGTTCAGTCGGTCAGTGAAGCGATGCTTTACAGCGCTAATGTGAATGCGCAGCGTTATGGCGCCGATGTTCGTTCAGATTATTTTACAGTTCGAGGCTTTCCGGCAGATCTCTATCTCGACGGTCTGCGTGTTCCCCAGATTGCCAGCCAGTCCGGCGGCTATTCCGGTTTTGTTGTCGAACCCTATTCGCTTGAAAGCGTAGAAATTATGCGTGGCCCAAGTTCGGCTCTTTTCGGCCAGAGCAATGTTGGCGGCATCGTCAATATGGTTAGCAAACAGCCGCAGGCTGAAGCAGCCCACGAGGTCTATTTGCGCGGCGGAAGCTTTGGGCGCAAGGAACTGGGCTTCGACACCACCGGGGCGATCAATAATGACCCGCGCTTTACATACCGTCTCAACGGCATGTTCCGCGACAGCGATACTTCCTATGATTTTGGCAAGAATAATCGATTTGCGATCAATCCAAGCTTCGCATGGCGTCCTAATGCAGACACAAGCCTGATCATATCGGGCGGTTATCTCAAAGACGATATGGGGCAAGCTGGTGTTATCGTTCCAGCTTACGGCAGTGTTTTGCCGAGCCCATCGGGACAAAGCATTTCGCGTGATTTCTCGGATGGCGACCCACGCAACGCCATTTATAAAAAGGAAATTGGCTACGTAGGATATGCGTTTGAACATCGTTTCAACGACACCTTCACGCTGCGCCAGAATTTCCGCTATTCGCACATGAAAACCGATTATCAAAATCTGTTTACAGGCGTTTTACCGACAAGCAGTTGGAATGGGCACACAATTCCCCGTACCAATTATCTTGCACAGCCTGAACTTGATGCAATTGCGTTCGACACGCAGCTGGAATCCCGGTTCGATACTGGTCCCGTGTCTCACACCTTGCTTTTTGGTGTTGATCAGCAATGGCAGCGTTTAGACAATTACACAGCTTCGGCGAGCGGCCCTTCGCAGGACCTCTTCAACCCGACCTACGATAAGTCCATTTCCAAGCTTTCGCCGACGACACGGCTTTTGCAAAAACAGTATCAAACTGGCATCTATGTCCAGGATCAGATTGAAGCAGGCAATCTTCGGATAACGCTTGGTGGCCGTAAGGACTTTACGCGCATTGATTCCGAGCAGACGACACTCTCCACCGGGCGCACCGTGGATTACGATCAGAACCCCGACAAGTTTACCGGTCGCGTTGGTGTGGCATATGTTTTCGATTCAGGCTTTGTACCTTATGCACTGTATTCGACATCTTTCTTACCAACGCTCACACTTGCAGATACCCCGCTCAAGCCGACAACCGGCACGCTGAAGGAAGTTGGTCTGAAATACGCGCCGGAAGGTGAAGATTATTCGGTCACGCTCTCTGCATTTGAAGCCGAACAACAGAATGTCGTCAATCGTATCTCCGGCGTATATTATCAGACCGATGAAGTCCGCGTTCGTGGTGTGGAGCTCGAGGGAACGGCACGCTTGTGGAACCGGCTGAACGTAACGGGCGGTTTAAGCTTCCAGGACCCGGAAGTCAGCGAAAGCCAAAATCCGGCGCAGATCGGCAAGTTGCCTTATACGGTTCCGAAGAACCAGCAGTCATTGTTTCTGAGCTATGATGTGCCGTTGCCTGACAGCATGAATGGCAATCTGGTTGTCGGTGGCGGGGTGCGCCGTATTGGTAAGACTGCGGGTGACACACTCAACACCTTCTACGTCCCGTCCTATACACTTGTTGACGCGTTCCTGCGTTACGATCTCGGTAACTATCGCTTACAGATCAATGCATACAATCTTGGCGACAAGAAATATGTGGCTGGGTGCAATTCAACAAGTCAATGCTATTTTGGCCAGGGCCGATCCGTTGTCGCAACGACGAGTGTTCGATGGTAGCAGCGTTTTCACGACGCGAGATTTTGGTGGGAGCAGCTTTGGCCGCTCTCACGCGCGTTGCCGGTGCGCAAATCCCACGCAAAATTGTTACCCTCGAATGGGCCGAGACAGAAATGGTTCTGTCGTTGGGGCTTATTCCATCAGGAGTGGCCGATCTCGCTGGCTATCGTCAATGGGTGGGTATTGAGAATGAAGCGCTTGTTGACGCTGTCGAAGTGGGCGGCCGTCAGCAACCAAGCCTTGAGGCGCTCATGCGCCTTAAGCCTGATCTTATAGTTACGTCTGTGCTGCGCCACGGTACGATTGCTTCTCGATTGAAAGAAATCGCACCTACCATTCTACTGGATGGAGGCTCTAACGCCTCAGATTTTTATGAAGCTGCCAAACACAACCTTTTGAGTGCTGCAGAAGCTACCGGCAAGGAAGTGGCTGGGCAGGCAGAATGGCAGTCATTTGAGGAGCAGCTTCTTGCCGTTCAAAAAAAGAACTGCAATTCCGTAAATGTGGTTGTTGCGCAGCCGTTACCTGGGGTTGCCCGGCTGCGTATTTTCACGTCCAATTCTCTGATTATGAGGACGCTTGCAAAAGCTGGGTTCTCTGAAGGAATTGATCGCGGCAATCAACCCTTTGGCTTTACGACATTTGGGTTGGAAGAGCTGGCAACACTGAGTTCCGATACGAAACTTCTGATACTCGGTGAGGAGATACCGATTGAGCTGAGCCAAAGCGCCATCTGGCCTGCTTTGCCGATGGTTGCTGCCAAACAAGTCTATACTATCGGCGGCAATATCTGGCCTTTCGGGTCCACGAGATCAATGTTGCGCCTCATTGCAAAAACAACGAGCGCTCTAGCGATTTGAATAGACGTGGTCTGATGATGTTGGCGTACTAACGCGATTGTTTACGCATCAACAGGATGAACAGTGGGGTACCTATAAAGGCCGTCACGATTCCTGCCGGGATTTCGTGTGGCGCTATTACAGAGCGTCCTATCATATCGGCTAAAACGGTAAGTATCGCGCCTATAAGTGCCGTAACCGGCAAGAGATGTCGATATCGTGCACCGCAGCATAAACGCGCCGCATGTGGTGCGATCAACCCTACAAATCCTACAGCGCCGATTGCAGCCACAGCGCCCGCAACAGACAAGGCAGCGAGAGCCATTGCCCACATTCTCGTTGCAACTGGATCAACCCCTAAAGATTGAGCGCCGTCATGACCAAGCGCGAGTATATCGAGCCGCTTTGCAAACGCCATTGCCGTTAGCACAAGAATGAGCCAAGGCGCGAGTGCTTCGACATCGTGCCAGCTGCGTCCATGCGTTGAGCCCGCCAGCCAAGAGAGAGCTTCCGCAACCTGTAGCTTTGCTTCAATAACGACAATCGTGCTAAGCGCCGAAAGACTGGCAGCAATTGCGAGTCCAGTCAATGCAATGCTTGCTGGCGAGAAACGAAGCCCGAGCACGGATATCAAGATAACGACGCTACCTGCACCTGCGGCTGCGAACAACGCAAAGAGTGGGCTCCCCGGAACAAAGCCCATCAAGAGTGCAAGCAGACTTGCGAGGGCGGCCCCTTGAGCAAGCCCGAGGGTTTCGGGACCCGATAACGGGTTACGGGTAACGGCCTGAAGCAACAAACCTGCGACTGCCAATAATGCCCCGGCGCCGATTGCTATGAAAACCCGAGGCATTCGCAGTGCATAGATTGTACTCCAATCTATTTGCCTACCGGCGATGCCGTCACCAAAGGTGAAGCCCGCAAAAACAGACACGCATAAGAGTAACGAGAGTGTGACGTAGAGCGTCAGCTTTCGCGCAAATAACACTTTCCCCAGCAGAATATTTGCGCGAGTGCTTGCCTCATTTTTTACCTTCCGAAGGATAAAAATCAAAACAGGTGCAGCAAGACAAGCAGCGAGAATTCCAGTCGGAATTACCCTACCTTCGCTGCTTAAAAATTGAGCGATAACGTCAGCACCCAACAATGCAACCGCCCCCCAAAGGCATGCAGAAGGCAACAGTACTCGATGTTTGATCAAACCACTTGCACGTAAAAAATTGGGGACGGCGAGGCCGATAAAGCCGATAGGTCCAGCGATGGAGACAGCCGCTCCAGCCAAGATAACTGAAATCAACAGCCCAATGATGGCTGTGGTTTTTCCAAGACCAAGGCTTGACGCAATATCACTGCCAAGTGCCATGATATCAAATTGTCTGCCGAGCAATGTCAGAAGCAAAATGCCCGTGAAGACTACCGGAGCGAGTGGCGCGATCTTGCTCCAACCCGTCTGATCCAGAATCCCTGCAGACCAGAGAATAACCCCCGAAGCCCGATCATCCGCAGTCAGAATAATAGCTGAGGAAATAGCTGAAAACGCCAACGAAACGGCCACTCCCGCAAGCGCGAGTCTGACAGTTTGTGCTTGCAAGCCTCCACCGACTGATAAGCAAACCAAGCCGCCGATTGCTCCGCCCAGGATGGTTGCCGCAAAACCCGGAAAAGCGAAGGGTAACAACAAGCTTGAGATTACGAGCGCAAGTTGTGCGCCGCTCGTGACGGCTAATATATCGGGTGCGGCCAGTGGGTTGCGCAGGATCGTCTGCATAACTGTGCCCGCCGCCGCGAGTGCCGCCCCGACGAGTATGGCTGCCAATGCGCGCGGGAGACGGATAGTTTCAATAATAATCTGCGCAACAGATTGCGGACGGGAGGGGGCCAGCAATACATCCTGCATTGTGACATTGGCGCTACCGACAACGAGCTCCGCGAATGTGAGAAGAAGCAATAAAATCAGCCCAACGAGGATAAGGCTCGCAGGAAGTAAGAAAGAACCAGATCTTACATGTGGAGCAGATTGCATGTTCAATTTTTCGACGGTTTATCGGCAGGGTTGACCCAACGCGGCAGGCAGAAGGGGATAGGTAAAACCGGATGTTGCGTTATGTCGATGTCGAAATCAAAGGCCTCTTTTAGATGCTGTTTGGTGAAAACCGTTACGGGTTCGCCAGATGCCATGACGCGGCCTTTGCGCATCAGGATCACATCATCGGCAAGTTCAATTACCTGATTGAGATCATGAAGCACTGCAACGATGGTCAAGTGTTGTTCGCGATTGAGCATTTTCAACAGAGTGAGGAGTTCGGCCTGATGGCGAATGTCCAAAAAATTAGTTGGTTCATCAAGAAACAGCACAGACGGGTTTTGCGCCAGAGCGAGTGCAACCCAGGCCCGTTGTCGCTCGCCTCCTGAAAGCGATGCGACATGTCTGTGACACAAGTCCTGTAATCCAACCTGAGCAATCGCACCTGCAATAAATGCGCGGTCTTCAGGTCCGAGGCGCGAAAACAAACGCCGGTGCGGATGTCGACCATTTTCAACCAGTTCCTCGACGGTCAATCCTGCTGGAACTTCAGGCATTTGGCCAAGCACTGCAATCTTTCGAGCAAGATCAAGCCGCCGTAAATGGCTTATATCGGTTCCTTCAAAGAACACCTTGCCTTGTGAGGGAGCTTGAAGGCGCGCCATGCTGCGCAGTAGGGTACTTTTTCCCGAACCATTTGCACCGCAAATAACGGTGATTTTCCCCGGCGCCACCGATACATTGACTGTTGCTAACGCCGGGGCGCCTTCATAAGTGACAGAGAGATCAGCGACACGAATGATTGCCTCTTCCATTGTGCTTCTAATCTTCCTGATGCCCTTTGTGTGCGTTCCGGGTTATTATAAATTCCCGTCTTGGGAATAATCAAAATGGCTGCGTTGGGCAAGGGTATTCGCTATTCTGACGCGCCCTTTTAGCACATCCGGTTTCGGCCAATCGGGAGCATCATTGGCCTCCCTGACGTGGGGTCAGTGATGATGATGCTCTCAAGATTGAAAACTTCCCGAACGTTCTTTTCGGTCAGAACCGTTTCGGGCGAGCCTTCGACATGAAGGCACCCCCCTGCCATAGCGACAAGATGGTCGGCATATCTTGCCGCAAGGTTGAGATCATGCAGCACCATGACAATGGTGGTGCCCCGTGTCTGATTGAGATCGGTGAGCAGATCAAGAATTTCGATCTGATGGCTGATATCGAGAAATGTGGTTGGTTCGTCGAGCAACAAAATATCAGTATGTTGCGCCAGTGCCATTGCAATCCAGACGCGCTGCTTTTGCCCCCCCGATAGTTCATCAATCGGTTTTTCGGCGAGTTCTGCAGTTTTTGTTGCTGACAATGCGGCGGCTACAGCTTCATTATCTTCTCGTGTCCAGCGAGAGAAAATGCCTTGATAGGGGTGTCTGCCGCGGCTCACCAGATCAGCGACCGTGATGCCTTCTGGCGCTACCGGAGACTGAGGAAGCAATCCCAAAGACTGAGCGAGTGCGCGCGACGGTATCTTGTGAATTGATTTTCCGTCTAGCAGCACATTCCCACGATGAGGGGTAAGAAGGCGTGACATACTGCGCAAGAGCGTTGATTTTCCGCACGCATTGGCACCGACGATGACGGTTATTTTCCCGATCGGGACGTCGAGATCCAATCCTTCAAGTATTAGCGTATCACCATAACCGCACGATAATTGACTGACTTTGAGAGTATGGCTTGTCATAGCGAACCTCCGGCTCGATTGACGCGAACAATGAGATAGATGAGATAAGGCGCACCCAGTGCGCCCGTGACGACGCCAACCGGATATCGACCGGGCAGCATGAACTGACCAATATAATCACCGGCCAGAACAAGAATTGCTCCGATCAGTGCTGAGGGTAAGAGCAATGATCCGTTATTGCGCAATATTCGCGCAGCGATAGGGCCTGACAAAAAGGCAACAAAGGATATTGGTCCGGCAATCGCTGTTGCAAATGAGATCATTCCAACTGCTGCTATAATGATAATTATGCGCGTTTGAGCGACTTTCGTTCCGAGCGCGGCCGCTGTATCGTCACCCAAACGCAATGACTCCAGATCACGCGTTCGGCTCAAAAGCAGGCCGCCGAAAACTATCAGCGCAAAAAACAGCGGTGCGGCCTGATCCAATCTGGCGCCGTTAACGCTGCCTGTCAGCCAGCGCATCGCTTCCTGAAGATTCCACGCCGGTGCACTGGAAAGAATACAGGCAATAAAACTTTCGAGCATTGCTGACACACCGATTCCAACCAGGATCAGACGTGTTCCGGCAACGCCGTTTCGAAACGACAAGGCATAAACGAGCAGGGCAACCCCCAATCCGCTCAAGACAGCGAAAATGGAAACGGCTGGGCCACTCATAGACAATACAACAATCGCGAAGACTGCCGCCGCACTCGCCCCGGAACTAATTCCGATAATATCAGGGCTCGCCAACGGATTACGCAACATGGTCTGAAACGCCACGCCGCCTAAACCGAAACATAGACCTGCCAACACAGACACTATCGCTCGTGGTAGACGTAATTGACCGACCGTAAAATTGGCGCCAGGTACATTCTCCCCCAGCAGGACACGCATTACATCGCCTGGTGGCGTGAACGATTGTCCAAGAGTGAGCGTTAAGGCAAAGAATGCCGCCAAAATGGTTGTAAGGCTGGCAATCAACAGCCATCGACTGCGATGATTACGCTTACGACTACGGATTAGCTCTTCAATCAATGGGGAGTACAAGTTCATAACTCCCGCACGCGTTGGCGTCTGACGATCCAGATGAAAAACGGCGCTCCAATGAAAGCTGTGATGATGCCGACATCGATTTCCGCAGGGCGAGCAATGAGACGACCGACTATGTCGGATGATAGCAACAGGCAAGCTCCGCTTATTGCAGAAAAGGGCAGGAGCCAGCGGTGATCAACGCCAACCAGAAGACGGCAAAGATGAGGAACGATTAGTCCGACGAAGCCGATTGGTCCGCATATGGCAGTCGTCGCTCCGCAAAGGAGGATCGCCCCAATAGCAGCAATTATACGGGCTATCGCAACATTTTCACCCAGCCCGGTCGCCAGCTCGTCCCCCAATGCAAGTGAGTTGAGTTTTCTCGCTGATAGCAAACTGATTACGAAACCTGCGAGAAGGAAGGGTAATACATAGGAAATACGATCAAACGTCGCTCCACCTACACCGCCGATTTGCCATGAGCGTATACCCCCTGCCAGATCAGCGCGTGGCAATATTATAGCGATTACAAGCGATGAAAAAGCAACGGATGTGGCAGCACCTGCAAGAGCCAGTTTAAGAGGTGTGGCACCTCCTCGGCCTAGCGAGCCGATCGTGTAGACAAAGATTGCAGCTGCGGCAGCACCTCCGATTGCAACCCAGATATAGGCATGTGCGGAAGCAATGTTGAACCAGGATATAGCAATCACTATTGCAAGTGACGCGCCCATATTGACGCCAAGTATACCGGGATCAGCAAGTGGATTGCGTGTTATGCCCTGCATAACAGTACCGGCAAGGCCCAGAGCTGCGCCAGCCAACAATGCCAGCAAAGTTCGAGGTATGCGCATGGCAACGGCAGCCTGCCCGATAGTGTCGTCATGGCCGCTAAGAGCAGATAGAATTTCTGCCCAGGACACATCCCGTGTACCGAGTGCGACAGACAGAAAGCATGAGATGATGAGTACAGCTATGAGCAAAAGCAGCCACAAGGACCTGATACTATTAGAAGAACGCAGATAGGCCGATGCATCGGGCTGATGAAGACTGCCGGAAGTCATTTCGTCTTTTCCGCAGCACCCGCGAGGAGAGAAACATAATCCTTAAGCACCCACGAAATTGAAAGCGGTGTCGGATTGGCTGCGGTACCCAACGGGTTTCGCCCCAACATGACTACAGCGCCATTGGTCACTACAGGCAATTTGGCGAGAAGGGGGTTGGCGCGCATCGCGGAGAAGAGCTGCTCTCCTCCATATGTCACGACGATGTCGACATCATCGAACAAATCTATGCGCTCAGCGCTGATGGAACCTGAAAACTGTCCGGGCCTGGACGCACCGACAACGCTTTTTGGTGATACCAGACCGAGGTCCTGAAAGAATTTCACCCTTGTATCATTGGTCGTGTAGAAATTGATCGTGCTAAGATCAGTCGCATCAAGATGTGTGACGAACATAGCCGTTTTACCCTTGAGGTGCGGGTATTCACTGACCGTTCGCGCAATGTCTGCGTCGATTTTGCTGATAAGCGCATCACCTTCCGCAGACATGCCCATTCCAGCGCTGTTGAGATGAATCATCTCGCGCCAGTCGGTTGACCAGGCTGCCTGTGGATAGGCAACAACTGGAGCGATCTGGCTCAATGTCTCGTAATCTGATTGGCTCAGACCGGAATAAGCTGCCAGAATGACATCTGGGTTGGTTGCTGCTACAGCCTCGAAGTCAATGCCATCACCCTCATCAAAGAGTACTGGCTTGTCTGTCCCGAGTTCTTTCAATCGCTCTGCAACCCACGGCAACAGGCCATCACCGTCATCGTCACCGAAATTGGCTGACGCCATTCCGACAGGGACGATGCCCAGCGCCAACGGCACTTCGTGGTTTGCCCAAGCCACAGTGGCAATACGCTGCGGCTTCTTTTCAATGGTTGTTGTGCCAAAAGCGTGTTTTATTACAATAGGATATGTCTGATTGTCATTCGCAAGAGCGGCTCCTGTTCGCCCTGTGAACAGGCAAATTATCAGCAGTATGAACAAAGAGCGGATAAAGCGTGGCATGGGTAGACCCCCCATTGTTTAAAAGTTGCCACTCAGTCTCAGGTTAACCGAAGGCCGTCAAGGCCGGTGGTTAAACCATGTCAATTTTGCGGCGAAATAACCGTGGTTTTTTACAATAATGCCGATTTTTACAATACTGGACAATCAATCTCAAGTTAGTGGCGCATTCAAGCAATTGCGATACAAACGGGCACGCAGTTTTGAACACAGCCGTTCGGACGATCTGTACCGGGATGTATCCAGGATTGACCTCTCAACATCCCAACGATGCTGGTGATGTTGGCCGCATGTAACTGAAAAAGAGAATCCGGGACCAAATAATGGACATCAACACCACTTCTGTTAGCTATCGGCAAACTGAGATACGGGCGCGGAAAGCGGTTCTATTGAGTTGCTCTGCCCTGGTGATGTTCATGCCAACCATTTCTGCTGCACAGCAGGCGGAAGTTTCTGCAGCACCCGTGGTACTGCAAACAATTACTGTCGATGGTAAAGCCGGGGACGATGATGATAGAAACTCTATCGTAGCCACAAAAATCACAAGCGGCAGCAAAATGCCGACTGACATCCTTGATACTCCAGCATCCGTATCTGTGATTACAGCCAAGGAAATTCAGCAACGCGGCGCTCAGAATGTTGAGCAGGTTCTGCAATACACTGCTGGTGTTTCGACTGATTTTTATGGTTCAGACGATAGATTTGATTTCTTCAAAATTCGTGGCTTTGATGCAACAACGTATCGTGATGGCCTGCCTCTCGGCCGTCCGTTTGGCGGCATCCGCGAGGAACCATACGCATTTGAACGCGTCGAGGTATTAAAGGGCGGCAATTCCACAGTATTTGGCGTGTCGGATCCGGGCGGATCAGTCAACTACGTCACCAAGCGTCCAAGGAGTGAGCGTTTCGGAGAGGCCTATGTGACGGGCGGCTCATTCAGCCACAAGGAAATCGGTTTTGATTTTGGCGACAACCTGACATCGGACGATACATTATCTTATCGACTGATGGGCAAGTTCAGAGATGCCGATGCCGAATATGATTACTCGCGCGATGACGAGAAGTTCATCATGGGAGGTCTGACCTGGCGTCCAGATGATGCCACCAATCTGACGATTGTTTTTGATCATCTGTATAAAAATGGCGTTCCCGGTAGTGGTGGGCACCCAGTTGGTACTGATTTTAAAAGAAGCCGCTTTTTCGGTGAACCAGATTATAATTATCGCGGCACTGACCGAAACACGGTTAGCGCGATGTTCGACCATGATTTCGGAAATGGCTTTAGCGTGAGCGTCAATGGACGTTACAGCAAGCAGAAGACCGATTTCGGTTACGCGTATATTTCCTCGACTCCAACGGACGGATCAACACTTGCCGGACGTTCTTTCTTTGGAAACGAAGCATCGGCAGAAAACTTCATCGGTGATGCCAATGTGCAATACGAAACCGAGTTTGCGAATGTTAAAAGCCGCACGATGCTCGGGTTCCAGTATAATAATTATTCCGGGAACAACGCGACCTGGTGGGGCAGCGCGCCAAGCATTGACTGGACCAATCCGGTCTATACCGGAGCGCCCGTTAGTGTTCCGCTTCTGAGCAACACTGGAAGCAAGCAGAAGACCAAGGCAATCTATTTACAGCAGGATTTAACCATTGCGGATCAGTGGATTGCAACCGTTGGCCTGCGCAATGACTGGCTTGATCTGACGCAGACCAACAACTTGAACAACAGTACCACAGGAGCGGGCTTCAACGAATTCACCAGTCGCTTTGGTCTGACTTATAAGGTCACCCACGAATGGGCGGTTTATGCAAGCTACGCTGAGTCAGTCGCACCTCCCGCGATTGGTCTTGATCCGGAACGTGGTGATCAGATTGAAGTCGGTGTTAAATACAGACCAGACGCATTTCCGGCTTTGTTCAGCCTCGCAGCGTATGATCTCACAAAAAACAACATCTCGGTCACTGATCCGATTACGGCACAATCAAGCACAATTGGCGAAGTGCGAATTCGCGGGATTGATCTCGAGGCCAAGGCGGAACTTACAAATAATCTTAGTCTGACCGCAGCATATTCCTATCTTGACCCGGAAATTGTCGAAAATGGTGGGGATGGAACCGAGGGTAATCGACCCCAATTTGTGTCACAGCACATCGCTTCTTTATGGGCAAACTATACATTGCCCGGCAGCGGTAAAATTGGCGATATGACATTCGGATTGGGCGGCCGTTATTCTGGCGCTTATTATTTCACCGCCGCGAACACGTCCGGTGCAGGTGGAAACGTCGTTTTCGATGCTGCTTTCAGTTACGAATTCTTGGACAATTCCACGCTCGAAGTGAATGTCAGCAATTTGTTTGACAAAAAATATGTTGCTTATGGCGGCTTTGGTGCTGACTTCTATAATCCTGGCCGCGAAATTACTGCAACTTTGCGTCGTACCTGGTAAAAGAAAATCACCCCGTCCGCCTATACGGGCAGGGTGATGCTATCTTTTCAAATTGGCGATTGTCTGACTACAGGCTCTATACCCCGTAAAGACTACTGCCTGTTTTGTTGCATTCTGCGCCAAGCCGCCGGCGTTTCGCCGACAATCTGTCTGAACGCCTTGGTCAAGTGAGCTTGATCGGTAAAGCCCAACTGAGCAGCGACACCTGCGACTGTCGCATCACCGAGACACAACAACTCCTGAGCGCGATCAATGCGCTTTGTAAGTTGCCATTGGAGTGGAGTTTGACCCGTTGTTTGCTTGAAGACATTGGAAAACCAACTCTCCGATAGCCCAACAGTCGCAGCCATCTCGGAAACACTGAGCCGCCCGTCATTGGAAACACCAATACGCGCATTGAGTTTGTTGATTTGCGCTTGAGTGAGTCGGCCATTGCCCTGTTTGTCTTCAATCCGAGGTGCCACAAGCAAGCGTGCCAAAATGGTGCCGATCAGGTTTTCAACATAAAGCGAATGCTGGGAAGGATTGGAAATTTCTTCTTCAAGGAGACGCGCGAGGATTTCGAGCGCACCGATATCTTGTAATTCCACAGGACTGCGCACAGTTGTCATCGCCAGCGATATACCAAGTGAGGGCCGCAGATACTTAAGCAGACGATCCTTATGGAAGTGCAAATTCAGATGAGAGAAACTATGCGAGGCGATTGTATTCGTCCAAAGAGGAACGCCTGCGGGAATGTAGATTGCTCGCGTCATAGGACGCTGGTGCAGATACTGCGACCCGCTTTTGTTTGATATACGTATCTTCGACGACACATCCTGAAAAAAGATCATAATACGAGGATCGTGGGATAAAAAATATCCGGAGGCACCAGAAGGGCTCTCAGCTTCCCAATAGACGCTCACCAATCCATCCAAAACACGCCATTTTACCGGAGCGGTGACACGAATGCCGTCGGCGTTCCAAATCATAGAGTGCCAGAAGCTCAACGTTTTGACCGTCCCAACAAAAATCGCCTTTCGGCGTCGCCGAATGAACATATTAAAGATGATTAAATTACTCATCTTCATGTCAGATGGCAAGCCGTGAATAAACTGCTGGCGATGTAGAGAAACTGGCGCATTTGAAACTTCACATGACGTCTTGAGTCTTCATATTTCTTATGCGAGCATTCGGACGGAGGAGAACAATCATGGTGTCGACACTGTCGCACATCAAGGAGATTGAGCGCGTCGCTATGGGCGGGGCGTCCGATCGTGATCGTCCTGTAATCCAATCCTGGCTGCGGTGTCTCAACGATTACCAGCTCAATCCTGCCCAGACGCAAGAAGCCTATATCGTGCCTGACACTCTTTTGCGGGAACATCGCGAACAGTCGGAAGAACTCATCCGCATCGGACGAACGGGGCTCGAAGCGCTTTTCAGACAAGTAGCCGATCAAAGCTACGTATTGTTGCTATCGGATGCGCGTGGTGTCACCGTCGAGTTTATGGGCGATCCGACATTCGACAATCAGCTTCGAAAGGCTGGACTGTATCTTGGGTCTGAATGGTCGGAAGACCGAGCTGGAACTTGCGCGGTGGGAGCCTGCATGGTGTCGGGAAAGCCGGTTATCATTCACCAGGATGACCACTTCGATGCATGTCATATTGGCTTGACCTGCACAGCTGCACCAATCTTCGATACATTTGGTGATTTGTCGGCGGTTCTCGATATCTCGCAATTGCGGTCACCAACCGCGAAGGCGAGTCAGCAACTAGCGCTTCATCTGGTCGCTTCTACGGCACGGCGCATTGAGCTTGCCAATTTGATGACCAGAGCACATGAGGACTGGGTACTGCGGTTGGCGAAACTGCCAGATTTTCTTGATGTTGATCCCGACGCCGCAGTTACAATCAACGGTAACGGCGTGATTACAGGAATGACACATGGTGGCTTTGGCGGCGTTGCGCGAGGAATGGGCCTAAACAACGTCTCAACAAAAGACCTTGTTGGCCAGTCGATTTCAGATGTTTTTGATATCGACGTTGACAAGCTCCCCGACCTGATGCGCGGGCGCCCAAACGGCGAACGTCTGGTTAGGGCGCGTAATGGTCTGGCATTGTTTGCAAGCGCCATCGCTCCTGTCAGCAGTTTCAGGACGTCGTCGGTCGTAGCATCGGTGCGGCTACCAGCAGCTTTACGCCATTTGAGTTTCGGAGATCCCGCAATGGAAGCTCTTCAAGCTCGGGCTGCGAAATTGGCGGGTCGTCATCTGCCGATCCTCATCAAAGGTGAAACCGGCAGCGGCAAAGAATATCTGGCACGCGCCATTCATGATAGCAGCGCTAAGCCCGGACCTTTCATTGCTGTGAATTGCGCGGCAATTCCCGAACAGTTGATTGAATCGGAACTGTTTGGTTATGTGCCCGGTGCTTTTACCGGCGCTATGCAGAAAGGCAAGATCGGCCTTATTGAAGCAGCTAACGGCGGCACTCTGTTTCTGGACGAAATCGGTGATATGCCGGTCACACTTCAAAGCCGTCTGTTACGCGTTCTTTCGGAAAATGAAATACAGCCTGTTGGCGCATTGAAGCCGAAGCCAGTCAAATTCCGGCTTCTCTCGGCATCGCATCACGACCTTGCGGGACTGGTCGCAGAAGGCCGTTTCCGCGAAGATCTGCTCTATCGCCTTAATGCTGCAACACTACAATTGCCGCCGTTGCGCCAAAGGCAGGATTTCGACCCTATTGTTGATCATCTTCTACGGCGCATCGGCGAGGAAGAAGGCGAAACAATCACGATTGATCGCATCACACGTAAGGCCTTGGCGACCTATAGCTGGCCCGGGAATCTCCGTGAACTTGATAATACCTTGCGTGTCGCGGCAGCGATTGCAACAGATGCAATAATCACGACAGACTGTCTGCCAGATCATTTTCAAGTCAATATCGCTGCTTTAAATTTCCGCAGCGATGCGGACATCTTGCGTCGCCAGCTTGATGAATGCGGCAACAATATTTCCGCGCTTGCACGAAAACTCGGGGTCAATCGGTCAACTATCCATCGCCGTTTGAAACTCTCGCACTGAAAATGCAACAGTTGCAACATGTGTTGCACTAAGACTGTTGCAGTTGTTCCCTTCATAAGCTTCACTTTAATTAAAAGCATTAATAATCAAACACATATGCCTTATCTCGCATTTGGCACGCAGCTTGCTCTCTCATTTAATGATGCAAATGGAGGAGTTATGTATGCGTGCTTTGCGCTTTTATGCTGCCAAGGATCTGCGTGTTGAAAACCTGCCGACGCCAGCCAGTCCCGATATCGAGCCAGATCAGGTGCTGATCGAAAATCGTTTCTGTGGGATATGTGGGACCGATCTGCACGAATATGCTTATGGCCCAATTTTTATTCCAATCAAACCGCATCCGTTTACCAAAGCAGTTGCCCCGCAAATTCTGGGGCATGAATTTGGCGGTATGGTCAAAGCTGTGGGACGTGATGTAACGCACGTAAAAGTTGGCGACCGTGTATCAGTACAGCCGCTCATCATGCCCCGCGCGGGCGACTATTTTGCTGATCGTGGCCTGTATCACCTGAGTACCAGTCTGGCCCTGGCGGGCCTTTCCTGGCACTCAGGCGGTATGGCTGAAATGGCGCTGTTGAACGCTTATAATGTTCAGCCAATCCCTGACGATCTTAGTGACGAAGAATCAGCGCTCATTGAGCCAACCGCAGTGGCGGTATATGCCTGTGATCGAGGTGGCGTTACGGCTGGTAACAGCGTCCTTGTCACTGGTGCTGGGCCGATTGGTATTTTGACAGCAATGGCAGCACGCGCCGCAGGTGCGTCACAAATATTCCTCTCCGACCTAAACGACACGCGTTTGCAGCTGGCACGTGAAAAACTTGGTGATGTTCGCACCATTAATCCAAAATCAGAAAATGTAGGTGAGGTAGTTCGCGCGGAAACCGAAGGTAATGTCGGTTGTGACGTTGCTATTGAATGCGTCGGCAATGAGCACGCATTGAAGAATTGTACTGATGCCGTCCGTAAACAAGGCGTTGTGGTGCAGACGGGTTTGCACCCTCACGAGAACCCACTCAACTGGTTTGATGTTACATTCAAGGATATCGATATTCGAGGTTCGTGGGCTTATCCCACCCATTATTGGCCGCGTGTAGCCCGGTTGATTGCAAGCGGTCAGATACCCGCAAACAAGATCGTGACCAAAACAATTGCGTTGGAGGATGCAGTTGTTGAAGGCTTTGACCGATTGCTGGATCCAGCGGGCACCCAGCTGAAAATCCTGATCGATCTGAAAAGATAACATTACTTTAGTGTCGGGCTTGGGAGAGCCTGACGTCAACTTCCATGGGAGGAAATTATAATGCTTGAAAAGACACCAACTGTTCTGGTTCAGACCTTTCTCGACAAGTTCGGCGCAGCACTGGAAGAGGGGCGGGTCGATGACGCCGTTTTGATGTTCGTGGATGATTGCTACTGGCGCGATCTCGTCGCCTTTACCTGGAACATCAAGACTGTAGAAGGGCACGATGAGGTGCGTGATATGCTGCAATCACAGTTGCAGCTGGTTAGGCCAACCAAGTGGCTCGTGGCCGCTGGAGAAGCCGCAACGACGGCCGATGGTGTTACGGAAAGCTGGATAACTTTCGAGACTGATGTTGCACGCGGATATGGTCTTATTCGCTTGAAAGGTGGCAAGATATGGACCCTTCTTACGGTTATGTCGGAGTTGAAAGGACATGAGGAAAAATCCGGCTTTACCCGACCGCTTGGGGCAAAGCACGGCCAAGACCTTGGTGCCAAGACATGGAAAGAAGAGCGCGAAGAGGAAGCTCGAACGCTTGGTTATGAGAAGCAGCCCTATGTGCTGGTTATAGGCGGAGGGCAGGGCGGGATTGCTTTGGGAGCGCGTCTGCGTCAGCTCGGGGTGCCAACGATCATCGTTGAGCGCAACGAAAACGCAGGGGACTCTTGGCGCAAACGCTACAAGTCACTCTGCCTCCATGATCCCGTCTGGTATGATCATTTGCCATATATTGATTTTCCAAAAAACTGGCCGGTTTTTGCGCCGAAGGACAAGATCGGCGATTGGCTGGAATTCTACACCAGAGTGATGGAACTGAACTACTGGACACGCTCCACTGTCAAGTCGGCGCGATGGGACGAAGCGAGAAAGGAATGGTCTGTCGTCATTGATCGCGATGGCGAGACGGTCATTCTGCGTCCAAAACAGCTTGTGTTTGCAACTGGTATGTCAGGCAAGCCGAACATTCCAGGCATGAAAGGCCAAGACCGCTTTAGGGGGGAGCAACAGCATTCCTCCAGGCATCCGGGCCCCGATGGTTATAAGGGTAAAAAGGTTGTTGTCGTCGGCTCTAACAATTCGGCTCATGATATCTGCGCCGCACTTTGCGAAGCTGGCGTAGATGTAACTATGGTCCAAAGATCATCGACCCATATCGTCCGGTCTGAGCCACTGATGAAGCATGGGCTCGGCGCGCTTTATTCCGAAGAGGCTTTGCAAAACGGCGTCACTACTGCCAAAGCTGATCTGATATTTGCTTCACTTCCCTATCGCATCATGCATGAGTTCCAAAAACCCATCTATGACAAGATCCGCGAGATCGATGCTGATTTCTATGCAGCACTCGAAAAAGTCGGTTTTCAATTGGACTTCGGCGCCGACGGGTCGGGATTGTTTCTTAAATATCTGCGGCGGGGATCAGGTTACTACATCGACATTGGTGCCTCGCAGTTGATTATTGACGGTAAAATCAAGCTTGCATCCGGGCAGATCGAAGAGATCACAGAAAACGCGGTCAAGCTCACCAATGGCACTGAGTTACCCGCCGATCTCATCGTTTATGCGACAGGTTATGGCTCAATGAATGGCTGGGTCGAAGATATCATCGATCAAGAAACAGCGGACAAGGTTGGCAAGGTCTGGGGTCTGGGATCCGAGACACCCAAGGATCCGGGCCCATGGGAAGGGGAGCAACGTAACATGTGGAAACCCACGCAGCAGGAAGCACTGTGGTTTCACGGAGGAAACCTGCATCAGTCCCGCCACTATTCTCAATACCTGTCGCTCCAACTTAAAGCACGTATGGAGGGAATAGAAACACCCGTCTATCAATTGCAGAGGGTACACCATACGAGATAGTGAACTGTCTTCGCGCGTGTTCGTTTGAGCGCATCCCGAAAACTCCGAAACAGATTCGGACAAGATACGCTTTGAACCAATATGTTAGAGCGCGCGCGAAGAATTATTCTGTTTGTGATTCTTCTGATTTAATAAGCAGTTTATCAATGCGGCGACCATCCAGATCAACGATCTCGAATATCCAGCCATTCTTACTGAAAGTTTCCCCAACATCGGGAAGGTGCTTCAATTCTTCAAGCACGAAGCCAGCAATTGTGTTGTACTCGACGTCGTCTTCAATGGGAAAGCGCATGAATTCTGAAAATTCATCAATGGGCATCCAGCCGGAGACCAAATAAGAGCCATCTGCCCGACGGACGATGGCTCGTTCCTCAACGTGATCTTCCTGCATAGCGCCTATTATTGCTTCCATGACGTCTCCCGCAGTTATCACTCCTTCAAAATGCCCATACTCATCGTAAACCAGCACCATATGGGTGGGCGTTCCGCGGATAGCCTCGACGACATCCAGAGCGTCGGAAAAATCAGAGACCACAGGTACGTCCTTGAGAATTTGACGCAGATTGACGCTACCTTTTAATGAAAGCTGATTAAAAAAATCTCGAGCTTGCAAGACTCCTATTATGTCATCCGAATTCTCACCGCGAACGGGGAGGCGAGATCGGCTGGACTTTTGCAATTGATCGCGAATAGCTTCAACATCATCCTCGATGTCAATCATTTCCACATCAAGACGCGGCGTCATGAGCCCTCGCGCGGTTCGATCGGCAAGGCGCATAACGCCAGCGATCATCCGAGACTCTTCGGTCTCGATCACACCTGCATTGTGTGCCTCGGCAAGTACGGTTTTGATTTCTTCATCCGTGACACCATCGCTCGATTTTCCCGACTGGCCAAGCAGCCTCAAAACAAGTCGACCTGATGTATCCAAAAGCCACACGAGTGGCGCGGCCAGCTTTGAAAGAAGCGCCATGCTGGGCGCCACGCGGCTCGCAATAACTTCCGGTTCACGCAGAGCTATCTGTTTAGGAACCAGCTCGCCTACAATCAAAGACAGATAAGTAATGAGGACTACAACTGAACCAACACCGAAGGCATCAGCAAGCGATAGGGACACACCTTGAGTGACTAACCATCCTGTCAAGCGTGCGCCAAGTGTGGCACCCGAAAAAGCTCCTGACAAAATTCCGACGAGAGTGATGCCAATTTGCACTGTTGATAGAAAACGGCCGGGGTCCTCTGCCAGCGTTATGGCCATTCGGGCACCTCGACTGCCCTTATCTGCCAGAACGCGCAATCTTGCTGGGCGCGAAGAAACTACTGCTAGTTCCGACATAGCAAGTACGCCGTTCAGAACCGTTAGCAGCACCACAGTGATTATTTCAAAAAACAAACTTGTTCCTCAAGAATGTCATCATGCAGTTGTCGAAACAAGTTAGCAGACAACGCGTATAAAGGCGACAAAGTGGGTGGCAGTTCATATTGCCTGCCGAAGCTGGACATACGAACTACCTATTGCCACTGCAGCTCATTTCACCTGAATTTAGAAAGTGAGAAGTTCTGATCACAATCCGAGACGTTTACGGAGCTCTGCATTTTCGGTCCGAAGCTTTTGAGCTAAGGCCTTACGCAACCGCTGGTTTTCGGCTTCAAGTTCAACCAAAGCTTTAAGTTCATCACTCTGCTGAATGGGCTCGATCTGAACTTTCGCCTCTGAAGCTTTCTTCCAGTTATAGTATGTCTGCTCGCTGATGCCCACTTTTGTCAATGCAGTCTTAACTGTGGTATCGCCGCTTTTCAGATCTTTGGAGATTGAAGCAAGCAATTTGGCTCGCTCGGCAAGGGAGTACTTCTTACGCGTCCCTTTCTCTGCAGTGTCAGTTGACGGGAGAGCTTCCTTGGCGGCCTTGCTTTTACGTGTGCGCGTTTTTGACGTAACCGGCTTTGAGGCGATGGCGCTATCTTGCGACGGAGTTTCGCTCTTAGTATTGCTATCTTCAATCATCATCGATTTTCTCTCTGTTAAGTGGCGGAATATCTTCTTGAAATTTAACTTGTTGTGAGTTCGGTATCGGAATTGTGCAGTCCAGAATAGCTCTGCGCGTTACACGCTCTTGTCCGTCTCGTCAAAGACTTGATCGGCGCGGAGTATCATTTGTTCAAGGCGAGCATTTTCTGAGCGCAAATGCTCAACAAGCAGCAATCTTAACCGCTTATTTTCATTTTCCAACGTGTTGAGCTCCGCGTCTTGCATCAAAAGGAGTGCATACAATTCAGCAACTGGAACCTTGGCGACTTGCTGGGTACGATGTATTTTTTCGGGTGACCTGTTCGCGGCTGGCAAGTGCACTTTATTGCTGTCCACCGACTGCTTTTTGGAACGCACCCCTGCGGTGGTTGCCTTTTTGGGTTGCTTTACCGCTGAGGCTGACCCCGGTGATGACAGCACCTGAGCATTGGCAGAAGGAACTGTTTCAGCATTGGCAAATTCAACACTGTCATGTTCAGTTTTCGCGGTAGCCGCTTTATTGCCCTTTGTTGCAACCTGCTTACGCTGAGCCACTGGGTTACGTTTCGCAATCTCTGACAGAGGTTTGAGGTCCTCCTCAAGTATAGGCTCAGCAGATGTCCGGCCCTCAACTACAGGGTCCGCTTGTAACATGGTGGAAGCTTCATCATTTTGCGGCTGCGAAATCTGAGCTTCATGATCAGTGTGGGTTTGGGGATCCGTAACCGTTTCCTTAAAGCCAGTCTGCTCAGCGTTTTCAGGCACAGACAGGTCACTTTCGACCTCGCGTGCAATTTCTTTGAGGTTGATATCGCCCCATAACGAGTTAGCGTTTTTAGGCGAGCGGCGGTTTTTATATTCAACGATCAAACGTTTGCCTGGGAATTTCATACTTATACTACTGTCCTAATCAGGGTAGCTGACTGACTATGTGTATGGGTAATCTAGCGATGAGCGGTGAGGTCCGCAACCTATCTTGATAATGCATTTGGCTGTATAAGTTGCTCTGCAATAGCCGGTGAATACAGCGCGTTTCTTTTTTGTGTGGTGTAAACCAACTTTAAAGTCATGGCGTATATTAAATTGGTCTGGAAGAACCTTTATAAACTGTTTTCAGGAGATCTCAACAATGGCTAACATGAACCTTACTACAACAGAAGAACAGGCAATTGATACGCCGAAAATCGCGAAGGCAAAAGCCAAATCGCTTCGCAAGAGAGCTGCGCCAAAACTAGAAGCAACGACAGTTGTTAAGGCAAAAACTTCGAAGATCAAGAGGCGCTCACCTGCAGAACGTGCTCGTCTCCTCGCGGTAGTGAACAAGCAGACCCAGAGCGGCAAGATCACACTGAAGGCCGCACTTTTAGAAGCAGGCGTAAGTGAACAAACTTATTACAATTGGAAAAATCTAGCTAAAGTGAAAGCTCCTGTTGTCTCTCAACAGAGTGATGAGCTGAAGAATCTCGTTGAGCTTGAAGCCGAAAACAAACGACTTCGCAAAGAGCTGGCTGAAAAACTGCACTCAGAAAACGCTGAGTTGCGTAAGCGACTTGGGCTTGCTTAGGCCGAGCCACTGTACTCATTGTCTCAGCGCTCGTTGTTACAATTAAATGCTATCCCAAATGGAGCTTTGACTGCGAGCGTGTTCAAAACGCCTACATACTTTGAGTTCCATAAGATAGATTATGCGATCAGCATGTGCAGCCGGGATACATTCTATTTTAAATCGCAACATGCCAATGAATTCATGTGGTTAGCCATGGGGGAAATTGGATGTCAAATTGCTATTCACAGATCACTTTGCCGGAACGTCGTCGGTTATTTGCGCTTAAACAGTTAAAAGTCCCTCTCGGCGACATTGCGCGACTGATGGGTCGTCATCGTTCGACGATCTATCGCGAGATCAAACGCAACAGCTTTCGGGATACTGAGATTCCAGACTATAATGGCTATCATAGCGTTGTTGCCGACAACATCAGCAAAGACCGCAGAACACGGTTGCGCAAGCTCAGACGTCACCCAGAGCTGCGCAAGTTCGTCATAGAACAATTGGAAGCCCATTGGTCGCTGGAACAGATCTGCGGACGACTGGTTAGCTATGGCCTGAGCGCGATACGTCTGTGTGCAGAAACAATCTATCGCTTCATCTATTCAAAGGAAGAATACTCTCTGAAGCTGTATGAACACCTTGCCGAGATGCGAACAAAACACTGCCCACGCGGTACCAGACGATCGCGCAGTTCCCGCATTCCAGAAGCGTTTCGCATTCATCAACGTCCTGATTTTATTGGCAACCGTCTGCAATTTGGGAACTGGAAAGGTGATTTGATTATCTTTGAACGAGACCTTGGAGAAGCCAATGTCATGACGCTTGTTGAACGCAAAAGTCGTTATTGCGTCATCATCAAAAACAACAGTCGGCACTCAAAGCCTATCATGAACAGAATCATTCAGACCTTTGCTGCACTGCCTTATCACGCACGCCGCAGTTTTACCTTTGATCGTGGTTCCGAGTTTATGGGGTATAGGGCTTTGGAGGATGGAATGGGGGCCAGAAGCTGATTTTGTGATCCAAACTCGCCATGGCAAAAAAGTGCTATTGAGAACATCAACAAGCGCATTCGACGTTACTTACCCAGCAACACTGACCTGACGCAGGTCAACCAGGCGCAGTTGACTGCCCTCGCCCATGATCTCAACGCAACCCCGCGCGAGTGTCTTGGATTCAAGACACTCACTGAAGTGTTCGCCTCCCTTTTGCAGGAAGCAGCATAATCAGATAGCCTCATCAACGGCATGATGCACTTGGGATAGCTTCTCCAGGCCTTAAGTCTCGTCAAACCAATTTTATCAATGATAATCTATTTGCTATGTAAATTGCTAAACTCAATCACGGAACTTTATACTCTTTTCGATGTATTTTTAACGCTCTAGGGCGAGTTAAAAATATTTATTGTAAGCCATTTAAAGTTGTGATCAGATTAAGTTCTATTGATATAAGTTTTGGAACGTAAATTTTTTACGTGCCAGAAAGGGAATCGCATGGAATTGCTTAATCCCCTTGTTGACCCAGATAAAACATTTATCTCTACAGGAACATTACCGCCTTCGGAACGCGTTACACGACTTGTAACCGAAGCACATGAGCGTTTCGGTAGCGTTCACCTTGGCAAAAACTCGCAAGTATATCCTGCTTTGGCCAACGTCTCCGAAAGCTTGTTCGGTATTTGTGTCGTTAGTGTCGATGGTCATATCTTCTCAGTCGGTGATGCCGATTATGAGTTCACCATTATGAGCGTTTCCAAACCATTTATCTTCGCGCTTATCTGCGATCTGATCGGTGCAACAGGCGCCCGAGAACGGCTGGGAGTGAATGCGACGGGCTATCCCTTCAACTCACTGGCTGGTATTGAACGCGACCAGGAGGGACGCACAAACCCGATGGTCAACGCCGGAGCTATAGCTACGACCAGTTTGGTGCCGGGTAAAAATGAAGAAGAGAAATGGCGTTTTATTCACGAAGGCCTCTCGCGATTTGCTGGACGTAATCTCTCTGTGAATGAGGATGTCTATGTATCTGCTTCAAAAACAAACTTTCGAAACCGCAGCATAGCATGGATGCTGGAAAGTATGGGAAGCATCTATAGTAACCCAGTGGAAGCGGTTGAACTTTATACAAGGCAATGTTCGTTGAACGTCAGCGCTAGGGATCTCGCTGTCATGGGGGCGACATTGGCACATGGCGGCGTCAACCCGCTGACACGTGAAAAGGTCGTCAAGCCGGATGTCTGTCATTATGCCCTTGCCGTAATGCTGACCGCCGGTCTTTATGAAACGTCTGGAGACTGGCTTTACGAGATAGGACTGCCGGGTAAAAGTGGCATCGGCGGCGGAATTGTGACCGTATCACCAGGTAAGGGCGGGCTTGGCACATTTTCTTCTGAGCTTGATGAGGCGGGAAACAGTGTGAGGGGACAGTTGGCCGCTCAGTTCCTTTCGCAGCGTCTTGGACTCGATCTGCTCATGTCGTCACCTGAATACTAATTATCCATAATTCTGTACCATTTTTAAAACCACATCGATCTGTCACATTGCGAGAGGGAAGTATCAGCGATGGCAGCTTCAAGAAACGGATCACACTCCGAGGAACGCAATTCATGGCTTCCGATGGTCGCTATCGCTTTCGGTCAGGCAATCATGTCCTTCAATGTCGCCTCCCTACCTGTAGCACTTGGTGGTATGGTCGAGAGTTTTGGCGTGGCTCCAACCGTGGTCGCCACAGGTATCGTCGCATATTCGATGATCGTTGCAGGCTTTGTCATGCTCGGCGCCAAGCTCGTACAGCGCTTTGGAGCCTTGCAGGTCTTTCGGCTGGCGGTCGTTGTATTTGGTGTCGCACAAATCCTGATGACGGTTAGTCCCAATGCGACGGCGATGATTTCCGCACAAGCACTTTGCGGTGCGGCGGGTGCTGTTATCGTGCCTGCGCTTGTTGCACTGATTGCTCAAAATTATCAAGGCAATCAACAGGCAACGGCCCTTGGCGCCCTGGGATCAGCCCGAGCTGGGGCCGGAGTTTTGGCCTTTCTAATCGGCGGCGTACTTGGAACCTATATTGGATGGCGACCAGTTTTCGGCATTCTTGTTGTAGTCTCTGCTCTGGTTTTAGTTTTGAGCTTTCGCTTGAAGCCGGATCAGGGTCGTCCTGAAGTGAAAATTGATGGTGTGGGTGTCGTGCTCGCGGCAGCTGCAATCATCTCAATCAGTTTCGGATTTAACAATCTAAATGGCTGGGGATTATTGCTTGCAAGATCTTCTGCACCATTCAATGTTCTGGGTCTTTCTCCTGCACCAATTCTGATAATTTTGGGCATTATTCTCGGTCAAGCATTCTTTATTTGGACGCGTCGACGTGAGGACAAGAACAAAACACCACTACTGCCGCTACAAGTTCTGGATTCACCACAGGAACGCGCAGCTGTTTTCGCAATGTTTGCCGTCGTTGCTTTGGAAGCGGCACTAAATTTCTCGGTTCCGCTCTATATCCAAATTGTTCAGGGACGCTCACCGCTTGCTACTGCCGTTGCTATGCTCCCGTTCAACTTGACCGTCTTTTTCGCAGCAATGTTGATTGTGCGTGTTTATGGAAAGCTGTCGCCTCGACAGATCGGGCGTTACGGCTTTGGGCTATGCGCAATCGCCCTTATTTGGCTGGCGTTCGTTGTCCGAAACGATTGGAGTTCCATACCGGTGCTATTTGGTCTGATCCTGTTTGGCATCGGGCAAGGATCGCTAGTGACCCTTCTTTTCAACGTTTTGGTTACAGCATCACCAAAGGAACTAGCGGGTGATGTGGGATCGCTACGCGGAACGACAAACAATCTAGCAGCAGCCGTGGGCACCGCCGTAGCCGGTGCATTGCTCGTGGGCTTGCTTAGCAGTGCTGTTATGCGGCAACTTGCTCAAAATCCTACTTTGCCAATTGAAATCCAATCGGAGGTCAATTTAGACAGCATTACATTCGTTAGCAATGATCAGTTAGCTGGTGTAATAGCGGCCACCTCCGCAACGCCGGAACAAAAGGCGGAAGCACTTCGGATCAACACCGAGTCGCGATTACTGGCTCTTAAAGTAGGTTTTCTGATTATGGCGGGGCTTGCACTCATTTCAATTCTCCCTGCGGGTCGATTGCCAAACTATCGACCGGGTGAAATTCCAGAGCCGTAATGATCAAAAAAACGAAAAAAGGGCGGCTTTCGCTGCCCTTTTTTTTAAATTGTTTGTTTCATCCTGTCCAAACGAATTTGAGCAACAACCGCACACTCAATTCCCTCGTTGGGAACTGAAACAACCAAACATCCGTTGTTGGCGAACCTTCACAGTTTACCACCCTCGCCCATCGGACTGGTTCACTTCCTAGGCTTAAATTCCTTTTTATAGACTTCATCAGCCATCTGTCTCAAAGCTCGCCCAATAGCCGCATATTCATACTCGTTGAGATTGGCGAGCGAAGCTCGTCCCGCCGGCTGCTGTGTTCCAAATCCCGTCCCGGGCAGCAGAACGATCCCCGTTTCATCGGCAATCCGGAACAACAGCTCCGTCGGTGATATGTTCTTCTTAACCCATGTAGCGAACTCGTCGCCATAAAGCCGACGGGCAATGTCTTCCAGATCAAGCAATGTGTAATAGTCTACATCATTGGCGTCCGACTGCGGGGGGAGGCCGAGCTCCCTATAAAGCGCCGCTTCGCGATGACGGATCAACTTCTTCAGTTCCGCTTTATACGCATCTTGCTCATCCATGAGGCTGAAAAGGGAGAACAGAACCATTTGGACTTGCTGTGGAGTGGAGAGACCCGCAGTGTGGTTAAGTGCAACAGTTCGGCTGTCTGCCACAAGGCGGTCGATAAATTTAAGTTTTGAAACATTGGGTACGAGAGATGAATAGCGTTCATTCAATTCCTTTTTTGCAGACGAAGACAAGTCTTTCAGCTTTGCGTCAAGGACGTTCTCTTTATGCATAGCGATTGCGCCAAGACGCCAGCCTGTTGCACCAAAATACTTCGAAAATGAATATACAAGCATCGTGTTATATGGGCATATCGCGAAGATCGACCTAAAATCGTCCGCAAAAGTACCATATACGTCATCGGTCAGAATGATGAGATCTGGACGCTTTTCCTTCACAATTTTTGCGATCTGCTCCATCCCACGCTGATCCATTTTTACCGATGGGGGATTACTAGGGTTGATCAGAAAAAAGACTTTCACCGACTTATCAAGCAGTTTATCGAGCTCTGTTTCGGGATACTGCCAGCCCTGCTTAGGATCGGCATTGATGTGCACTTCCTTCAGCCGGTAATTATTCAGTTCAGGAATTTCGATATATGGCGTGAATGCGGGCATGCCGATTGCAACGGTATCACCTTCGGCAAGGATTTTGTTCTGCTTTAATGTATCGAAAATATACGTCATGGCGGCGGTTCCGCCTTCCACTGCGAACAAATCTATATTGTCAGAACTCATGTAGCCGCCGATCATTTCGCGTACGAGGTAATGCTTCACAATCGCCTCGCTGATCTTAAGCATTCGTGGGGGCACCGGATAATTGCAACCGAGAATACCTTCCACCATCTCATGAAGATATTCAGATGGAGAAAGCCCCAATTGATCACGTACATAGGACAGTGAACGCCCGAGGAACTGCACACCAGGCTGATCACTGTTATCGGAAATAAACCGCTGGAACCGCCCTTCTATCCCTTCAATCTTGGGAAGTCCTCCAACACCTGTGGAAAGATAGGAATAAGAAAGCTCTGCTTCGGAAACAGCAAAAAGACCTAACCGTAAAAAGGCGCGACGCGGTAATGTGGCCAAGAAATTTGGATTGCCACGGCCCGCATTGAGCATCGCATGATTTGCCTTGCTGGAGGCGAGCTTAATAAGCGCATCCTTAAGTTCAAACGGGCTCAGCTTCGCATACTTGCTATATTCATTTTTTGCCATGATCTCATCCTCAGGAAAAAGCAACGACCAATGGTCCGAGCAAAGTCAGGAACACATTGGCAAGCGCGTAAGTGATTGCGAATGGAGTGGTTGGAATGGAGTTGCCGGCCTTATCGAGAATTTCACCAAAGGCCGGATTTGCGCTACGCGAACCGGATAGAGCACCGGCAAAGACAGCCACATTGTCATATTTGAGAACATAGCGACCAAACAGCATCGTTATGATGAGTGGTAGAATGGTCACAACGACCCCAATCAGGAAAATAGATAAGCCACTGCTGGCGATTGTCTGAACGGCCTGCAACCCTGACTGAAGTCCGACGACGGCTACGAACCCGGCAAGGCCAAGATCCCGCAAAAGAGTCGAAGCTCCGGTCGGCATATTCCCAATGGTCATGTTTCGGCTTCTATACCAGCCAAAAAGCAAGCCCGACAAAAGTGCGCCTCCGCCACTCCCCAAAGTTAGCGGAATCGATCCAAATCGGATAACGGCAAGGCCGATCAGGAGACCGACAGCAATTCCAAGACCGTGGAAGACGAAGTCTGTTTTGTCGCTGGCAACGATTACTGGTCCGATAGACTGAGCAACACGCTGCAAATCCTGATCCGTTCCGTAAAGGGAAACAACGTCACCAGCCTCTATAACGGTGTCGGGATTTAGCGGAAGCGGCTTGTCAGCGCGTTTGACCCCTATCACGTAGATACCATGTCGAAGATCAGCGCTGATATGTTGCTTGATATCAGCTACAGATTTTCCTGCGAATTCGGGTGCTGTTATCGTTACATCACGGATTGCAACGACGACTTCCATGCCATCAGATGATTGCAATTCAACTCCGATATCGCCTCCAATCGCGACAACGCCCTTGCGACGTCCAGCGATCAGAACAATGTCATCAGCCTCGAGCTTCAAATCTTGCGCAACGCCAATTATCTTGTTCCCGCGTTTTACACGCTCAATCGTAATGGCATTGTCGATAGATGTGGTTGTTTCGATTTCCGCCACAGTCTTTCCGGCGGCCTTATCGACCCGATAGATACGGCCGACCAGATCAGGAGCCGCCTCTTGTTCATTCGGGCCAAGCAAACGAATACCCGCCAGAAGTTCCGCTTCGGCCTTTAAAGCGTCGTCGCGAATGCTACGCCCCATGAATTTCGGCAGCAGGTTAACGCAGACGAGGATCGCACCAAACGACCCGAAAATATAAGTGACTGCATAACCGACTGCCACGTTGGCCTGCAGCCGCTGAACTTCATCTGCAGCAAGACCCAGTTTTGAAATAGCCGAGCTGGCGGTACCAATGATTGCTGACTGCGTCAGACCGCCCGCAGCGATACCTGCTGCTAGGCCTTTATCAAGACCGAACATCCTAGCCAGTACAACAACCGTTACCAAGCCGCTGATGGCAAGGACTGCCGCCATAGCTATTTCACGAAGAGATTGACGTCCAAGCGACCGGAAGAACTGCGGACCGCTCTCAAAACCAACGGCGTAAATGAAAAGGGCGAAGAGCACAGCCTTCACCCCATTGTCTATTTGAACGCCTACCTGACTAATCAGAACCGCCACAAGGAGTGAGCCAGCGACGCCACCCAGTTGAAATTTCCCGAATTGAATTTTTCCTAGCGCATAACCGCCAGCCAGAGATAGAAACAACGCTATCTCAGGAGCCTGCTGAAATATCGACTGAAGCCACTGCATGCTGCCCTCCGCGTCACAATCAGACAAGGATGGAGGGTAGTGCTCAGTTTGAAAAAGACAATAGAAATAGGTTGCGGCCAATTGCAAAAAGCCGCATCACCTATCGAAAACCGTGAAGATTTCTAACGAATATAGCCAGCCTGGACGACAGTGATAGCAATCATGTGGAACACATCATCAGCGCTGCAACCACGGGAAAGGTCATTGGCGGGTTTCGCGAGACCCTGCATGACAGGCCCGATAGCAGTCGCGCCACCGATACGCTGGGCGATCTTGTAGCCAATATTTGCCGCATCAAGATTGGGAAATATGAAAACGTTGGCCCCGCCGTGCAACACTGATTGAGGTGCCTTGGCGTCACTGATTGCTTCAACGAAAGCGCTATCGAATTGCAGTTCGCCGTCGATGATGAGTTCGGGCACGGCAACATGGGCGAGCCGAGTTGCCTCCACCACCTTGGAAACCTTTTCATGCACAGCGCTGCCAGCCGTTGAGAAGGAAAGCATGGCCACTTTTGGCGGCTTGCCAGCAAGAGTTTCAAAGGAACGAGCCGAGCTCACAGCGATATCGGCGAGACTAGCCGCATCGGGTTCGACCACAAGGCCACAATCGGCGAAAACGAAGATGCCTTTTTTGGCATGGTGCGGCGCGCACAGCATCATCAGGAAGAAGCTTGATACAAGTCCAGTACCAGGCGCCCTTCCTATGGTTTGCAGTGCAGCACGTACCGTGTCCGCAGTCGTTGCAACCGCTCCACCCACTGTTCCATCTGCTTCTCCCTCTCGTACCATCATGGCCGCAAAGACAAGCGGAGAACGTAGTGCCAAAATGGCTGTCTCTTCATCCACTCCCTTATCTGCGCGAAGGACACAATAGGCCTTAGCCAATCTTGGGGCGAGTGTCGATAAGGCGGGATCCTCTATTTGGAAGTCTTCAGGTGCGCCCCCCGCTGCAACGAGACGTTGTTTGATCGCCGCCCGATTACCGACAAGAATGATCTTGGCGAGCCCCTCTCGCGTGGCGCGGATTGCCCCCTCAATAATGCGCGAGTCCTCTCCCTCGGCAAGCACTATCCGGCGCGGCGATGCTTTGGCAGTTTCGATGATATGATCAAGCGGTTTCATCAGGCGAGCCCCAGATAGTGAATGCTGACAAGGATAAAGGTACAGTAATGCCACGGTAGCGAAGGTTGCGAGGTCATTCAGATCACCCCGCCGCTCCCGCCCGGGGTAGCCCGGGCAGGCGCTTGGTAATCAATCTGGATTAAGCTCGCTTTTGGACGCGCATGTCCGCTCGGTGAATTCCGGCAATCGGCACGGGCTTTTTCATGGCGTCGCGTCGGAATGGTTCGCCAAGTTCCTGGTTGAGAATGACTTCAATGAAAGTCGTCACGCCCTTTTCCTGCTCTGCAATCGCATTGGAGAGCGCCTCGGTAAGTGCTGCTGTCGTATCGACGGCAACGCCTTTCAGACCGCACCCATCCGCGATTTTCGCATAGCTTAGATTGGGATTGAGTTCAGTGCCGACAAAATTGTTGGAATACCATAGTGTCGTATTGCGCTTTTCCGCCCCCCATTGATAGTTGCGGAAGATCACCATGGTAATAGCTGGCCAGCCTTCCCGACCGATCGAACCCATCTCGTTCATCGAAATACCAAAAGCACCGTCACCTGCAAAACCGACTACCGGAACGTCTGGGCAACCGATCTTGGCGCCAACGATCGAGGGAAACCCGTATCCGCAAGGGCCGAACATACCTGGCGCCAGGTACTTTCTGCCAGCCTCAAAAGTTGGATAGGCGTTGCCGATTGCGCAATTGTTGCCGATGTCAGTCGATATGATTGCATCCTTTGGCAGAGCTGCCTGGATAGCACGCCAGGCCTGACGCGGCGACATGCGGTCAGGTTCGCGTTTACGAGCGCCTTCGTTCCATTCCGTGCCGACATCGTCGTCCTCATGATCCATGGAGGAGAGCTGTTGCTGCCACGCGGATCGGATTTGATGGATAGCAGCTTTGCGCTCCTCACGTCCTGCATCACCAGCGGAAGATGCAAGTTGCTCTAGTATCTGGCGAGCGACCTGTTTGGCGTCGCCGCAAATGCCAACGGTCACCTTTTTGGTGAGCCCAATACGATCGGCATTGATATCGACCTGGATGATTGCAGCATTCTTTGGCCAGTAATCTATGCCGTAGCCTGGCAGGGTTGAGAAGGGATTAAGGCGTGTGCCAAGCGCCAGCACCACGTCCGCCTTTGAGATTAGTTCCATCGCTGCTTTTGAGCCATTGTAACCGAGTGGTCCGACTGCAAGACGGTGACTACCGGGAAAAGCATCGTTATGCTGATAGCCACAGCAAACCGGTGCGTCGAGCTGTTCAGCGAGTTTCATTGACTCCCCGATAGCACCACCTATGACAACACCTGCACCGTTGAGGATCACAGGGAATTTCGCTTCCGATAGCAGTTTTGCTGCTTCCTCAATGGCCTGCGGACCACCGATCGGACGTTCGAAACGGACGATAGCAGGTAGATCTACATCGATCACCTGTGTCCAGTAATCGCGCGGAATGTTGATCTGTGCGGGCGCACAGCCCCTCAAGGCCTTTTCGATGACCCGGTTTAGCACTTCAGGGATGCGGGAGGGATCGCGTACCTCTTCCTGATAACAGACCATATCCTTGAACATGGCCATCTGATCAACTTCTTGGAAACCGCCCTGTCCAATCGTCTTGTTGGCTGCCTGAGGTGTCACCATTAGAAGTGGCGTATGGTTCCAGTAAGCCGTCTTGATCGCAGTAATAAAGCCAGTAACACCCGGACCATTTTGACCAATGGCGATTGACATGGTGCCTGTCGCGCGACTGAAGCCATCTGCCATCATGCCGGCGTTGGTTTCGTGAGCGCAGTCCCAGAATTTAATGCCAGCCTTTGGAAAAAGATCTGATACCGGCATCATAGCCGAGCCGATGATGCCAAAAGCATGTTCTAAACCATGCATCTGGAGAACTTTGACGAAGGCTTCCTCAGTGGTCATTTTCATGGAGAGTTCCTTTCTGAAAGGATTGGTTTCAATTGATTAGAGGATTTCGTCGCGCAGCGCGTACCAGCGGTACATTCCCCACTGCCCTATCCGTCGAAACGGCGTCAGCAGACCATGGCTTGGCAGAGGAGAGGTAAAAATCGGAAGCTGCAGATTGCTTCCTTTTCCCGCGACCAGCTGAGCCATTCGACGGCCAGCCTGAGCTGAATACATGACGCCGTTGCCGCCATAACCCATGGCGTAAAACAGCTTTTGCGAAGGGTCCGGCTGGAAGATTCGAGGCATCATATCGTGGCTGACATCCACCCAGCCCCACCAGGAGTAGTCAACCTTGATATCGCGAAGGGTCGGAAACTTGCGATAGAGGCCATTCAACAGCAAATCGAGATGCTTCGGATTGGTTGCGTCGCGCCCTGTGATGGCGCTGCGACTGCCGATCTGCACCCGATTATCCGGTAGCATACGATAATAATGGCGTAGCGTGCGTGTATCAGTAAGGGGAATGCGTGTCTTAAAGTTGAGTACTTCCCGTTCACTGACGCTCAACGGTCGTGTGACAATTGAGTTTGACAATATCGGCATTAAGCGATGACGGGTCAGCGCATTCATATTTGGCGATGTATAACCGGCAGTAGCAATACATACTGCGCGAGCACGAACCGTGCCGCCGGGGGTTGTAAGATAGTGCATCCCCCCTTTGGTCGCGCAATCGAGCACTGGACTGGAAGTATGTACTTTAGCCCCGAGCCGTCGTGCGAGGCGAAGATATCCGAAAGCCAGCTTCGCGGCATGGATGCCCATACCGTCTGGCTCATACAATGCTCCGCGTGCTTCTTCGTCTCGAACAAAATCGCTATGGATTTCGTTACGCGACACCATACGAGCCCGATAGCCGAACGTCTTGTTCAGCAGGTGGACTTCACTTTCAAGCGACGGCAGCATCTTGTCACGATGAGCAATGTAAAGATGACCGCCATCCTGCGGCTCACAATCGATCTCCGGCTCCCGAATCAATGCCCGGAAGAGATCGAAGCCTTCAGCAATCTCCGCATGCATCTTGCGCGCAACATCGACACCCCAGCGGGCAATCCACTGCGAGCGCTTCAAACGTCCGGCAGAAATCTGGGCCTGCCCCCCATTGCGGGTACTACACCCCCAGGCGACGCCATTTGCCTCAAGCACAGTGGCTTTGACTCCGTGCTCTCGCGCCAGATGTATAGCACAAGATAGGCCGGTATAACCCGAGCCGATGATCGCTACATCGACATCCAGATCGTGCATGACAGGACCATCGTCCTCTGGTTCCGGACCTGCGGTGCCGATCCAGTAGGTGGGCGCATAATCTTTACCAATGCCGGGGCTAGGCGAGTGGTTCGGATCGTAGGCCGGGTCGAAGGGCTGTCGCTCGGCCTTCATGGAAGTGGCGTGCTGTTGCATGGCTTTATTCCGGTCTTACTGGCGAGGTTGCAGAACCGGGCGGTTCTTGCGAAAGGCCTGCTTGCGCACGATCTTGCCGCCTCGGATGGTGAAAAGATCACAGCCCTCTGCTTCAATACGACTGCCATCGGCTGCCGTGCCGGAGAAGGTCCACTCTGAAACGCCGCGATCTCCATCAGTAAAGTGGCTGTGACTGCCCCACTCAGCATCCGGCATCGATTTCCAGACCCCGCTGAATGCAGCTGAAATCTCTTGACGCCCCGTGAAACGAGTGCCGTAGATTTCCGGTCCACCAACAGCGTTGAAGATGCAATCTTCAGCGAAAAAGTGCATGACTCCATCAATGTCGTGCCTATTAAATGCATCAAACAAGGCTTTTAGATCATTTGCGGTCAGTGTCATCGTTATGTCCTTTGATATGTCAGAAGGCATGGCTCCGCCGGGGCAGTAAAACCGCCCTGCATGGGCTGCGATGGCCAAGATCGAAAGAAGTGGTAGGGCTTAGATACGCCCCTTCCAAGGGATCAGTATCTTTTCGAGGTAGCGGATTAAAAGGTCGAAGGCGAAAGCGAAGATACCGATGATGAAGATACCCATGATCACGGTATCGCTTTCAAGATTTTCAGCCGCATTCAGAACCATGAAGCCGAGGCCTCTGTTCGCTGCAACCATTTCAGCCGCGACCAGGGTGGTCCAACCAACACCTATACCGATGCGCATGCCGGTGAAGATTTCGGAGAGAGCGGCTTTCATGATCACCTGACTGATGACCTGCCAACGGGTGGCACCCATCGCATAAGCCGCATGTATCTGCTCTATAGAGACTGATCGCACACCAGCTCTTGCCGCGATTGCCATGGGCGCAAAGATCGCCAGATAGATCAGGAATACTTTGGGAAATTCACCAATGCCGAGCCAAATGATGACAAGTGGCAGATATGCGAGCGGTGGTAACGGCCGATAAAACTCTATGATCGGATCAAACAGGCCCCGGACGACCCGATTAACGCCCATGAGAACACCAATGGGCACAGCCGTGACGAGTGCCAACGCAAAGGCACCAAATACGCGACCTATGCTCGCCAGCGTGTGCTGCCAAAGAGTCGAGTTCGAGACCCCTTCCGTTAGTGCCAGAATGAACTTGTCCCATACCGCAAGAGGTGAAGGCAGGAAGAGCGGTTTGATCCAGCCAGTTTCGGTAACGAGGAACCATAGCGCGATAAGGAAACTGGCTGTCGCAAGGCTGATCATGCCACTGGCACCGTCACCAGGGGCACCAAATATTTTACCTGCCTTGACGGGCTTGGTGGATTGGGAGCGGGTTACACGGTCAAGCATGTGCCACCTCCCGATCGGCAGACGCTCGCTCGTCACCATAAATAATGCCCAGAACTTCCTCGCGCATACGGATGAAATCGGGGCTGGATTTGATAGCGCGAGCGTTGCCTTCCTCGAGAAAGCGACGGTTGAAATCAAGATCGTAGGTATGGGTGATGCGGCCCGGACGCGGTGACATGACGATCAGTCGGGAACCCAAAAACAGTGCCTCCTCCACGCTGTGCGTGATAAAGAAGAACATCTTATTGGTCAGCTGCCAAACTTTGAGCAACAGCTCCTGAATAGTTTCACGCGTCAGCGCATCAAGTGCTGCCATTGGCTCGTCCATCAACAGCATGGCAGGGTCGCATGTCAGCGCTCGCGCGATTCCCACGCGTTGCTGCATTCCGCCCGAAAGATGGTAAATCATGTGGTTATGGAAATCCTGTAACCCCACCAGAGCGAGGTTTTTGGTGGCCAGCTCCCGACGCGTAGCCTTATCGACGCCGCGTAGCTTCAAACCAAATTCGGTATTTTCCATAACATTGAGCCAAGGTAGAAGCGCATGCTTTTGAAAGACAACCCCACGTTCGGCACTTGGCCCATTGACGCGATGATTACCAAGCGAAATGTCACCTTCTGAAGGTGCCATGAAGCCCGCCATGAGATTGAGAAGCGTTGTCTTTCCGCAACCCGACGCTCCAAGCGCCACGACAAAGTCGCCGCTGTTAATCGTAAGATTCACTCCCTTGAGGGCGATTATCGCCTGATCCGAGTAAAGCCCCGGGTAGGTTAGACTGATATTTCTGACACTAAGCGTTTCCATACGACATGCCTCCCTGCACCTTGGTCAAGGGCAGTATAGAGTTTCACGCAACCCCAAACGCAAACATTCATTCATGCTCACTTGAATTGCTCTATGCGGATGAAGAGAGCACCGGCCGGTTAAGACGGCCGATACGAGATTAGCGGAGGCGCTATTTAGCGGCAGCTTTAGCAAAATCAGCATTAACAAAGGGCGAATAATCGTCGAGTGCTTTGCTTATCTGCTTCTGTTCTGCCAAGAACTTAGCGCTTTCATTGAGTGCGCGCACGGCTCCACCACCAAGCCAGGTGTCCGACGCCTGCTCATCCACATTCGGGAAGGAAAGCAGTCCGAGTGCCTCAACTGTACTCGCTCCATCGCCACCGATAAGCTTTACAATGCCCTTTACTGGCGCGGAATCCTCCGTCCAAGCTGCCTTGTCGGCATTATAATCGGCATAAGACTGGGCCAGCACTTTAGTAAATGCCTCCATGAATTTGGTGTTTTGTTCTGCCCATTTCTTATCGACCACAAGACCGTCGAATGTGGGCACACTGGCCGCACCAATGACTTCGGAGTCGGAGATTGTCTTTCCAGTTTTCTGGATCACCGAGAGCGCTGGCGGCCATACATAAGCCGCATCAATATCGCCCCGCTGCCAGGCGGCAACGATCTGCGGCGGTTTCAAGTTCAGGATCTCGACTTCTTTCGGGTCGACCTTCCACACCTGATTCAAACCCACAAGCAAGTGGAAATGTGAAGTGGAAACAAATGGTACCGCCACTTTTTTACCCTTGAGATCTGTCGGCGACTCAATGCCCGATCCGTCGCGGGCAACGAGTGCTTCAGATTTTCCGATATTGTCGAGAACCCAGAAGAGCTGCAACTCGACGCCGCGCGTTGCTGCCGATGCTGTGCCGGTGGAGCCGATCACTCCGATCGGAACATCGCCAGAAGCAAGTGCTGTCGTAATGTCGCCAGCGGAACTGAACTGACGCCAATCTATGGCGTAGCCCGCTTCTTTAGCTGCGGCGTCAAAGCGGCCGTCGGCGATCGCGGCGATGAATGGGCCCACGATCTGTTGATAACCGACGACCAGTCGAGTTTCAGCATATGCCGCATTCGATGCCAAAACGCCCGCGACAATACTCGCCGTGGCCGCCAGGCTCTTAATAGTCCTGAAAAGCATGCTAACCTCCATTTGATGTTCCCCGCCGGCTTTGCCGGTCTTGTGCTTATAGAGATAAGCAGTGTATTCCCACTTGCGTTATATCCAGATTGGAAGTTGAATAGGTCCAGATCAAGCATTTGAGCCAAAAGCGCGAAGCAGTTTTGCTCCGGCTAATGGCTAAACAAATAGATAGAGCGGTTGCAACGGTTCAGCCATAACTGGAACCGCTCTGAGGATGGACCTCGTGCAAACTCATGTCTCCGAGACAATCTTCTTCATCGACCGCGAAAGCGGTTTGGGGCTTCAAGCTCAGCTGCGAGAAACAGTTGTCTCGGCGGTTCTCGCAGGACGCATCGTGCCCGGCGCGCAACTGCCTTCTACACGTCGACTTGCCATCTATCTGAACATTTCGCGCATTACCGTTACACTTGCTTATCAAGAACTGGTCTCTCAAGGTTATATGGAAGCGGTTGATCGAAGCTCGTATCGCATCGCACGCAATCCGCCGGGCCGAGCACTTGTAACCGATCAATTGCCCTCTCAAGCTTCAGAAGTCGACTGGTCCCGCAAGGTTGCGCTCGATTTCAGCGTAGTGCGCCAGGTTGAAAAGCCGCTCGACTGGAGACGCTATCCCTATCCGTTTCTCTATGGCCAGATGGACCCGACTCTCTTCGATCTCAACGCATGGCGCGATTGCAACCGGCGCGCACTGGCGCGCGAAGACTTTATCTCGATGGCAAGTGATTTTGCGGCTGCTGACGATGTGCAACTTGTCAATTATATTTGCTCGCGCACCCTCCCTCGACGCGGTATCCACGCCAATCCTGACGAGATCCTTGTAACCGTCGGTGCACAAAATGCCTTATGGATAGTAACGCGGCTGATACTTGGCAACGGCACAACCGCCGTTTGCGAGAACCCTTGTCACCCCGATATTAGCGCTTCACTTCTATTAAGTGGTGCAGATGTTACCACCATCAATGTCGATTCCGAAGGCTTGCCCCCGGACAATCTGCCGCCAGCAACAGACGCCGTCTTCGTCACCCCCAGTCACCACTCTCCGACAGGCGCAACGATGCCAATCGACCGCCGTATGAAGCTCCTTCAAGCGGCTGCGGAAAAGGATTTCGTTATTGTTGAAGACGATTATGAATTCGAGATCAGCTTTCTTGCGCCACCCTCCCCGGCCCTCAAATCTTTCGATACGTCAGGCCGTGTGCTCTACATAGGCAGTTTCTCGAAATCACTCTTTCCCGGCTTGCGCCTCGGCTATCTCGTTGCACCTGCACCCTTTATTCGTCAAGCGCGTGCTCTGCGCTCGCTGATGTTACGACATCCGCCGGGGCATCTCCAACGCACCGCCGCGTACTTCCTTGCCCTTGGGCATTACGACGCCGTATTGCATCGCATGCGTACCGAGTATCACAAACGGCATGTGTTGATGGCCGAGAATCTCAAGAAGCAAGGTCTTGTTGTTGCAGGATCCTCATCTTTTGGCGGCACTTCGTTCTGGATGGAAGGACCGAACGGGCTGGACGCGGATCGGCTGGTGCGAGAGTTGCGGCAACACGGGGTACTCATAGAATCCGGCTCCCCTTTCTTTCCACGCAATGAAGCCCCATGTCGCTTCTTCCGTATGGGATATTCTTCCATACCAAGCAGCAATATATCTGTGGGGGTTGCCCGTGTTAAAGCTGCGATTGACACTCACTTTCGAGGTAATAGTTGACAAGAAAGAACTTGGCTCACCTCAATTCTTTGAGGAAGTTCGTATATGACATGAAGGGCGCTTTCCGATCCGGCTGAATGCGGATGGCCAGGAAGAAGAGCACCAAGCAAAGCGCAACCATCAGCCACCAGACAAGCGAAAGGTTTGCCAGATTTTTGCGCAGATACTCTGTGATAAGTGGAAGTGTTGCTGCAACGATAGAGCTACCGCCTTGAATGAAGCCTGCGATGGCGCCCGCTTCATTCGCCGTTTTTCCCTTATCCATAGCCGGGATCAAACCTAATGGGAAAAGAGCTCCAATACCTAAACCTGCGGGGATGGCTTCAGGCCAATGGCAAAGCTCATTGCGTCATAGGTGGCGTAACTAACGAGTGATTGGCACCAACCCTGATATTGCAAATCATTTGCCGAGCTCTGACCACATAATTATATTGAAACAGCAGACAAAAACTCGGCATTTTATACCTTGGTATATCGCTTATACCGAAATGCACCTTGCAAAAGGCACGCATTTTCATGGCTCATTATAACATCATCTGGTAATGACGCTTTTGTCGTAGCCATAGTGTTTGGCTTTTTAACACAGGAAACCACAATGCCCAGCGACAGTAGTCGAAAGCGGTCGCCGCTGGGGCTGTCTGGCAAGAGCTGATCTCTCGCTCTTACCCGGACGCTTGCAGCGGCGCGTCATGAGGTAAGAGATGAATATTGCAGCTATTGCCAATTTTGGTGTGTGCCTTGGCACGCGCATGCGTTTCGCCCTTCGGAGAACCATTTCTCCCAGCCAAACCATGCATAGAAATCCGTCAGAATCAGATGCTGTCAACAACAGAGCCGTTTCCAAGGCATCTCAGTTAACTGCGATTTGGCACATCAACCCGCAGAACGGACGAGTGGAATGTCATTGGACCAAAGATCCTGAAGAAATCGCAGCGCACCAGTCATTGCCTGTTCTGGAACGCTTCGGATTGATCCTTGCTGCAAGCCAGCAGAACCGGACTTCAAACAGGGTGCACTGATGGGCAATCTTGTTCAGACAGTTGCGCTGTCCGCCACCGTTATTTTGCTGATAACGGGCACTTTTGCCCGTTTCTGGCTCTGCACGGAGCGGGCAGCGTGCCTGCATCAGAGCGATGACAACGACGATATTCTTTCACAAGAGGACTGCAACAATGGATGACGACCCCAGTAGGTCCGCTCAGTTTGCATGTTTGATGCAGCCTGAGCGGACACCGAACGATTTCTACACACAAGCTAACCGGACGTCGCTTCGACGGTACGGCATGGTGCTGCACATCCTTTAGCGGGGTGGGCATGTCTGTGCTCGTGCCGGGTATTGCGGCATGAGGATAAAGACATGAATGCCATAGTGAAACAGCCCGTATCAGCGAGCGCACGCAAGGACGACAAGAAACTGTCGATGCGTGCGGTACGCGAGGCGCAAAACAGCGTTGACACGACACTCGCCAATTTCAGAACCAGTCTGAATGGCCTGACCGAGGCCGAAGCGATTGAGCGTCTTGCCAAGGACGGACCTAATCATGTGGCGCATGAAAAGCGTCCGCAGGCGCTTATTCAGTTTCTGCTCGCCTTCAAGAACCCGTTCATTGCTGTTCTTGTCATGCTTGCCGCTATCTCTTCCGTTACTGACATTATCTTGCCGCTGCGCGGTGGAGAAGAACCAGAATATACCGGAGTCACAATCATCCTGACGATGGTTATCCTGAGCGCATTGCTGCGCTTCTGGCAGGAGTTCCGCTCAGGCAAAGCTGCGGATGCACTCAAGGCAATGGTACGCACCACTGCAACGGTGCTTCGTCGGCAAGAATGCGGAGCAGGCCAGAACAGTGACGCCAACATGGTCGAAATCCCGATGGCGCAGCTTGTCGCAGGTGACATCGTTAAGCTTTCCGCTGGCGATATGATCCCTGCAGACGTGCGCCTGCTTGAATCACGCGATCTCTTTGTCAGTCAGGCGGCTCTCACGGGTGAAGCGCTGCCGGTCGAGAAATACGACACGCTGGGCGCCATCGCGGAGAAATCTGCCAATGCTACAGCCACTTCAGGCGATCAGATGGATATGCTCGATATGCCGACTGTTTGCTTCATGGGCACGAATGTCGTCAGTGGTACTGCGACAGCCGTAGTGGTCGCTACGGGCGCTCGCACTTACTTCGGTTCGCTTGCTAAAGCCATCGTCGGATCACGTGCTGAAACGGCCTTTGATCGCGGTGTTAACAGTGTAAGCTGGTTGCTGATCCGCTTCATGCTGGTGATGGTGCCGATTGTGCTGTTGATCAATGGCTTCACCAAGGGCGATTGGCCGGATGCATTTATGTTCGCTCTCGCAGTGGCTGTCGGCCTTACGCCTGAAATGCTGCCGATGATCGTTTCGTCGAACCTCGCCAAGGGTGCCATGGCAATGGCCAGCCGCAAGGTCGTGGTGAAGCGTCTCAACGCGATCCAGAATTTCGGCGCGATGGATGTACTCTGCACCGATAAGACCGGAACGCTGACGCAGGACAAGATTATTCTTGAGCATCATGTCGATATATACGGTGATCGTGATCCGAGTGTTTTGCGCCTTGCATGGCTGAACAGTCATCATCAGAGTGGCGTGAAAAACCTTATGGATCAGGCCGTTATCCGCTTTGCTGATGATATTCCTTCCCTCACCGCTCCTGCTCGCGTCTATAACAAAGTAGACGAGCTTCCTTTTGACTTTGTGCGCCGTCGTTTGTCTGTCGTCGTCGAAGGTTTGAGTGGTGAACATCTGTTGGTCTGCAAGGGCGCAGTGGAAGAGATGCTGGCTATCTCGACTTCGATCCGCGATGGCGATGAAGTCATGCCGCTCGATGATGCGCGTCGTAACGCACTCATTGAACTCGCACGCGATTACAATCGCGATGGCTTCCGTGTGCTTGTTGTTGCAACGCGTGAGATTGCGTCGACACAGACCATGGCACGCTATGGTATCTCGGATGAAAAAGAGTTGGTTGTGCAAGGCTTCCTGACCTTCCTCGATCCGCCAAAGGAGACAGCACGTCCAGCCATTTCAGCGCTTGCTGAACATGGCGTGGCAGTCAAAGTGCTCACTGGTGACAATGAGGTGGTGACGACGAAGATTTGCCGCGAAGTTGGACTTGAACCCGGCACGCCTATCCTTGGTCGCGAAATCGAGAAGATGAACGACGAGACATTACGCGTGGCTGTCGAGCAAACAACTGTATTTGCGAAGCTCACCCCGCTGCAGAAATCGCGTGTTCTTAAAGCGCTGCAGGCAAACGGTCATACAGTTGGCTTCCTTGGCGATGGCATCAATGATGCGCCTGCATTACGTGATGCTGATGTCGGTATTTCGGTCGATAGCGGCACCGATATTGCGAAGGAATCCGCAGATATTATTTTGCTGGAAAAGAGCCTGATGGTGCTCGAAGAAGGGGTTATCAAAGGGCGCGAGACCTTTGGCAATATCATCAAGTATCTGAACATGACTGCCAGCTCGAATTTTGGCAACGTGTTTTCAGTTTTGGTGGCGAGTGCCTTTATTCCATTCCTGCCGATGCTTGCGATCCATCTGCTGATCCAGAACCTGATGTACGATATTTCGCAGCTTTCCCTGCCATGGGATCGCATGGACAAAGAATTCCTTGCCAAACCCCGCAAGTGGGATGCCCAAAACATTGGTCGGTTCATGATCTGGATTGGACCAACGTCATCGATCTTCGACATCACGACCTTTGCATTGATGTGGTATGTCTTTGCCGCCAATACACCTGAAATGCAGTCACTGTTTCAGTCGGGCTGGTTCATTGAAGGCCTGCTGTCGCAAACACTCGTTGTGCATATGCTGCGTACCCAGAGAATTCCTTTCATCCAAAGCACTGCCGCTCTACCAGTAATGCTGATGACGGGTCTGGTTATGGCGCTTGGAATTTATATTCCGTTCTCACCTCTTGGAGCCATGGTTGGCTTGCAGCCGCTTCCTTGGGAATATTTCCCGTGGCTTGTAGGCACATTGCTTGCCTACTGTGTCGTCGCTCAAACAATGAAGACGTTCTACATCCGCCGCTTTGGTCAATGGTTCTGAAGTGAGGGGTTCTGATCTGGTTTTGATGTGACGCTGTCGGTGCCTCGCAGCGCCACATCGAAGAGGTGACCGGTATTCTTACCGGTTACCTCTTCGCCAAGCTTCAAAATACGGCTGTTTGAGGAGAACAAACATGACCGCCGAACTTATATCTGCTTTCGCACCACCAACACCTAACCGGACGCCCAGAGGTGAACGTAACGAGTCTGAAGCCCCAAGGCCTATGCGTCAGATTAAGCCATTGCGCCCACATCAAAAAGGCTTGTGGGTATGGGTCAGAAATCAGGGGCACCGGCTCTTATGCTGGGTGCTAGCTCTGATTGCAACGAGGCTCGCCAGTGTGACCTACGCGTTGTCACGCCTTGGCCTTCTCAATCAGTGGCAAACTTGTTGGCTGTTACGATATGCAACGCGCGTACACGGAAAATCTGTGCGTATGTTTATCGGTGGATCGTGGTAAAAACGACGACTTGCAGCAATCACGTGTCAGTCAACAGTCGTCCTTACGTAGTGAATGGGAGATATTGAATGCGAAAGAAAATCTATCGCCATATGTCTCCGCAGACGTTCGCGACATCTGCGGGACTGTCGATTGTCAGTGCCGCGATATTCGTTTTTGATACTGTCACCGATTATGCCATTGCGGCCGCTGTTTTCTATACGGCGGTCGTGCTGGTATCCACGAGAATGTTCGCACATCGCACGGTTATTGGCGTGGCGGCAGGTTGCATCATTCTCACCATTGTTAGTTTTTTCATGACACGTTCAGGCTCTTACGATGTTGGCTCTGTCAATACATTGATCAGTATCCTAGCCATTGCATGTACTGCTTATCTCGGCCTGAAATTGGTGGATGCAGAGGCAGAGGCGCATGATACGCGTGAGCGTTTGTTGCGTCTTGCACGCCTGACCACTCTAGGGCAGTTGACTGGTTCTATTGCTCACGAAGTCAGCCAGCCTTTGGTGGCTATAGAAACGAGCGCAGGTGCTGGTCAGCGCTGGCTCGCCCAAGAACCGCCCAATGTTGATCGTGCAATGGTGGCGCTTCAGCGCATATCCGCAGATTCTCACCGCGCCAGCGAGATACTCGACCGTGTTCGCAGTCTCTCCAAAGGAGAAAAGCCTAAGGTCGCGAGCTTTGACTTTAATATAGCTATCCGTGAAATGGTTGATCTGGCTACAGCTGAGCTTTATCGAAACGACATTCATTTCGAAATTAACCTCGCTATGGACCTACCTCCAGCATTGGCGGACAGAGTGCAGATACAGCAGGTTTTCGGCAATTTGATCCTCAATGGTATTGAGGCAATGGCTCATACTGAGGATAGTGAACGTTTTCTAATGATTGCGTCTTCGGTTGGTGAGAACAGCAGTCTGCGATTTACAATTGCCGATACGGGACCGGGTTTGGCGACCGGCGCACGTGAACAGCTTTTCGATGCCTTTTGGACGACAAAGGAAGGTGGTTTCGGATTGGGACTAACGATCAGCCGAACGATTGTCGAAGCGAATGGCGGCCGTATCTGGGCGGATACGCATGGTGTGCATGGCGTAGGCTCCAACGGCATAAGTTTTGTAGTGGAAGTGCCTGTGGCTGGAAAGGACGAGCATGACCGAAACTCATGAAGAAAATGCAGTTGTCTATATCATCGACGACGATCTCTCCGTCCGGCAGGGACTGGATGATTTATTCGCGTCTATTGATATGACGGCGGTGAGTTTTTCATCGGTCCGCAGTTTTCTTGATTTTGAGCGAAAGCCTGGTCCGACATGTCTTATCCTCGATGTGCGAATGCCGGGCCAGACCGGTACTGATTTCTTTGCTCAAATGGCGGGTCTTGGCATTACGATGCCGGTGATTTTCATTACCGGACATGGCGATATTGCCATGGGGGTGAAGGCTATCAAGGATGGCGCGGTCGATTTCCTGCCCAAGCCATTTCGTGATCACGACCTGCTGGATGCTGTCCATCGAGCAATTGAGGGCGAGAAAAAGCGGTTACAGAATGAAGAGGCCCGAATGGAAATGCACATTCGATGGCTCAGTCTTACGTCCGGCGAACGTGATGTGTTTGCGCTGGTCGTTCGGGGCTTATTGAACAAGCAGATTGCCGCTGAACTGGACGTGAAAGAAATCACGATCAAAGTACGCCGCGCCCATGTGATGCAGAAAATGCATGCTGGTTCGCTGGCTGATCTAGTGCGTATTTCTACTGTAATTGAGAACCAATAATTAAGTGGCAATGGATTAATTACGGCCATCGAGTTCGAGCTTCTTAGTCGCGCGACAGCGCTACGACCGGGTCAAGTCTCGATGCATTGCGTGCAGGGATGAAGCCAAATCCTACCCCGATCAGACTTGAGCATAACAGCGCTACAATTATCGAAGTCGGCGAGTAAATAAGCTCAAACATGCTATTGAACTGCGCGAACAGAACACCGAATCCAACCGCTATTAGAATGCCGCTTAAGCCGCCTATCAAGCAAACAAGAACGGATTCGATCAGAAACTGTTGAAGTATGTCGCTCTGACGCGCACCTATAGCCATGCGAACCCCAATCTCATTGATCCGTTCAGAAACGGACACGAGCATGATATTCATCACACCAATCCCACCCACGAAAAGTGATATGCCAGCAATGCTCGCAACAAGAAGTGCGAGGGTTGCGGTTGTTGCTTTGATTGTTTTTTGAAGGCTACTGGTATTGAAGATCGAGAAGTCCTTCTCGCCGTGCCTAAGAGTCAAAAAATCAGTGATCAATTTCTCCGCTTCCGATGGATCCATCGTATCTGCAACGCGTACAATGACTGTTTGCAGGGAACGCGAGCCCGTCATTCGGGTTTGCACGGTTGTGTAGGGTAAATAAATCTCAAGATTTTGGGCCGCACCCATACCCCGTTCTTCTGTCTTGACGACACCGACGATACGCACCGGAACGTCTTTAAGAAGGACGATTTTTCCAACCACAGGCCCGGTCTCGTAAGGAAAGAGTGTTTTCTTGGCATCTTCATCGATCAAAGCATCTTGAGCTAAGTCACTCACGCCCTTTCGATCAAAGAATCGCCCTTCAACGAGTTTGCTATTTCGCGTCACAAAATACTGTTCGCCCACACCATTAACCGAAACACTAACTTCTTTACTACCTACGCGAACCGTCGATGTGGTCGATACCGAAGGAGTTGCAGCAATGACATAAGGCAGTTTGGCGAGCTCTTGCGCATCGCTGATATTGAGTGTTGTTATTTGTGCGGCTTTCAGATCGCCAAAGCCCCGCCCCGGACTGACATAAAGCGTATTGGTACCAAGGTCACTTATCTGCTCGAGAATTTTCTTCTGCGACCCTTGCCCAAGCGCTACCACGCAGACGACCGATGCTGTACCAATTATGATACCCAGCATGGTCAGAAAGGTGCGCATCCGATGCGCGTTCATTGAACGAAGCGCCATCGAGAACGCTTCTGCAAAGCGGTCCGCTAAGCCGTTAAAAAAGCGCGGCTTCTCACGCGTTGTGTTGTCTGTATCGATTAGAACTTCATCGCTATCCTGAGAAGATTCGATGATGTCATCCGCAATGATCTCGCCGTCACGGATCTCAATGATACGTTTGGCACGTTCCGCGACGTTACGGTCATGGGTAACAATGATGATTGTGTGACCTTCGCGGTTAAGTTCCTGCAGAATACCAAGAACTTCCTCGCCACTATGGCTATCAAGCGCGCCGGTCGGCTCATCGGCGAGGATAACATCCGCACCATTGATTAGCGCGCGCGCAATTGAAACTCTTTGTTGCTGACCGCCCGATAGTTGATTGGGCCTGTGGTGTGTACGATCACCCATTCCCAGTCGCTCTAATATTTCGCTCGCGTGTTCACGGCGTTCTTCACGATTGCATCCCGCATATACGGCCGGGATTTCAACATTGCCGACTGCATCAAGTTCACCGAGCAGATGGTAGCGCTGAAAGATGAAACCAAAATGTTCGCGTCTCAACTGAGCCAATTCATCAGGGTCGAGTTCAGACGTCTCGCGCCCTGATATCAGATATGTGCCTTCTGATGGCCTGTCCAGGCAACCGAGAATGTTCATTAACGTCGATTTTCCGGAACCGGAAGCGCCGACGATTGCAACCATCTCGCCACGTTGAATGGTGAGATCGATATGATTGAGGACCGTCGTAAAGTCATCTCCAGAAGGATAACGACGAGAGACGCCCTTAAGCGAAATCAGTGACACTTCGCTCATATCAGAATCCGACACTGACTGAGCCGGCACCAATGCTCGGATCGGTGGCCTGATTATCAGTTACGATCCTGTCCCCTTCATTCAATCCTGACTGGATTGACGTGTTGATTTTGTCGGTGATCCCCGTCTCAACGGTCCGTCCGGTGATCGCCCCATGGCTGGTAACAATGCGCACGATCGCTTTGTTGGGCTCACCGGAACTACGCAGCGCAGAAACTGGAGCTAAAAGAACATCTTTTTCCTCAGCCAAAAGGATGTGAATCTCCGCTGTCATATAGGTTTTGAGAAACCCATCCGGGTTGGGAACACTAAAAATACCTTTATAATAAACAGCCGAGGCGGTAGTCGCCGATGCTGACGCTGATGCGCTGGTGGCAGCGAAGCTTTTGTCGTTTACAATAGTGTCTGGAGCCGGATCAATTGTCTCAAGTTTCGCTTCATAGCGTTTGCTGTTCTGACCTGAAATCGTAAAGTAAAGCGGCAACCCTTCACGAACCAGTGTTATATCCGCCTCCGAAATATCAGCTTCTACCGTCATGGTGTCGAGCTGCCCGAGAATAGCAATGGTAGGGGCAGATTGCGCAGCGTTAACAGTTTGGCCCTCCTGGACCACCGTGGCAAGCACTGTTCCATCCGTCGGTGCGGTTATACGTGTATAGGCCAGATTGGTCTCTGCTATCTTCACTTCGATCTGTGCTGCAGCGATGGTTGCCTCGCTAGATGCCAGTACAGCCTGCTTCTCTTTCACTGTACTGACAGCTTTGTCGTATTCTGAACGGGCGACCGCATTCTTGCCGATCATGAGTTCATTGCGCACCAGATCCAATTTGGCTAATTCCAGCTGAGCATTGTTTTGATCACGCGTAGCTTCGTTCTGGCGTAAGGTAGCCTGCGCTTTTTGCAATTCATTCTGCTGCGTGGTTGAATCAATGAGAGCGACAACGTCATCCTTCTTGACGCGCTGTCCCGGTTTGATTTTAAGCGACAGAATTCGACCGGTTGCCTGCGCACCAATCGCAACAAGGTTTTTGGGCTTCAGCACACCCGTGGCGAGAACTGAACTTTCCAGATTGCCGCGGTGAATAACGGAGATTGCCGGTAATGGGGCTTCTTTCGTTGATTGACGAACTGCCAGATAGCCAACAATCAGCAATGCTATAAGAATAGCCAGCCAACGGCGCCATTTAATACGACGTTTGGACTTAGGTTTCATGGAAGCCTCGTGCTGATTGCCGGCGAAGCCGGTGCGAATGCTTTAACAATATGCGGACCTGTATAGCCGTCTACGACTTCCGGTTTTCCGACGTCTATTTGGCCACTCCAACCGCCGCCCAAAGATTTTTGCAAGGCGATGTAATTGACCACGAGTTCTGTTCGAACTTGATTGAGGCTCGTTTCAGAACTCAAGAGGTCTCTTTGAGCGTTCAATACCTCAATGAAGCTCTTATTACCGACTTTGAACTGCTCAAGCGTTAGCTCATTTATCTTGCGACTGTTGCCAACAATCTTTTGTAACTGCGCCACCCGCATGCGATTTTGGTTAAGTGCTACACTTGCATTTTCTACTTCGCTTAATGCTGTCAGGATCGCTTTTCGATAGGCAATAAATGACTGATCACGAGCAGCTTTGGCAGCATCAACATCCGCGTTGAGCTTTCCACCATTGAAGATCGGTATGCTCAGAGTAGGTCCGAAACTCCAACCGAGGGTCGAGAGTCTGGCGAGATCGCCTAGGTTAGTTCCATCCGTACTAATGTTTCCGGTTAGAGAGACACTGGGATAGAGTGCGGCCTGCTTTTGACCTATGCTTGCCGTAGAACTTGCATAATCGCGTTCGGCTGCGCGCAGATCGGGGCGATTGAACAAGACATCAGCGGGCAGTCCGGTCGACACTTTTCGAGGCACATTGGGAACAGGGCCAGATTTATTGAGACTGGCCGCAAGAACGATAGCGGAGCGTCCTGTAAGCACCGTAAGCTTGTTCAGATAGGTTGCATACTCTATTCGCAGACCCGGTATCTCAGACTGGGTCGTAGCCGCCTGTGTCTGGGCACTTAACAGATCAACCTGAGAAATTTGGCCAGCTTCGAGTTGACTACGCGTTAGGATAACAGTTCGCTCCTGTGAAGCGGAATTGCGCTGTGCAATGGCAATTTTGGCTTGTACCCCGCGCAGCTGCACGTAATATGTAGCTATATCTCCAATTAGGGCGACGAAAGCAGCCCGCAACTGCTCATTTTCAGATTCCACTTTGTAATAAGCAGCCTCAACCCCACGACGATTACCACCAAAAAGGTCAAGCTCCCATTTTGTACTAAACTGGAAATTGGATTGGTTCGACGCTGTCGATCGGCTGTTGTCAGAGCGTGTATAACTACCTGTTCCATCAAGAGATGGATAAAGCCCGCCTCCCGCAGATGTGAAATTGGCTCTCGCTTCACGAATTTTGGCCTTGACGGTCGCAACGTCCGGACTTCCCGCTACACCATCTGCGATGAGCTGATTGAGCCCCGGGTCGTTCAGATTCGTCCACCAATCAGCCAAAACGGGTGCCTTCGTATTGGCCTTGCTGTTCCAACTTTCCGGCGTGATCACTATTGGCTTTTGATAGTCAGGACCAACGGCGACACAAGCTGCTATCAAAGGCAGAAAACTAGCCAGGACGGTTAGGCGCGCGAGATGTTTCGTCAAAAGATAATCCTGAAATATCGGTGCTAAACAATCTTTATTTGAAAGCGGTTTACAACACTGTTGCCGCGAATCGTGACTTCCATGTGGTAGGGCAACATTATCCCCGACCAATTAAAACCCAAGACAGCTTGTCTATTTTTGAGCTTACTGAGAACCCGCCCATCACTGTGTCCATATGTCAACATTCACCACGGTTGAAGCTCATAAGCAAGTGGCTACATAGACGAGCTACATTGCCCATGTGTTACCTAACTGATCACCCTGACTGCGTGCTCGTTTGAAGGCGGCAGGATTCAGAATCCGCCAACCATCTCTTGGAACCCTTAGTTCAAATTCTACTCTTCGCAGACTGTTTGCCACCACCTTGATCAAGCTTTTTATAGACATCTTTCAGTTGGGAAACTGGTGCGGAGCATTTCTTCGTCCGCGCAATGTCCTCAAGCACCTTGTTACGATTACGCAAGGCGTCGATTTCAACTTTTTGAGGCGATTTCGGATCCATAAAAAAGAGCGCCGGAAAGAACAGAATAGCTCCCGTTGCTCCCAGAATGATATTCTTGCCCTGAGCTTGCGAGCGTTCTTTCAAAGTCACCAATATGTGGCGTTCGTTAGCTGCAAACTCCCGCGAAATTCCTGCACAATCAAACGCACCGTCGGTTGGGTGCGTTGCGGCTATCGGCTTTGCTTCGCGCCCACCGCAACCTGAGAGGATCAATGACGAGACAAGGATTGTAAGGATTGAGGCATGATTTAATTTATTGGGAACAAAACTATAGTTCATTAATGTGCATCTCATAGTTGGTGTTATAATAACAGTATATTTTAGGCTTTTAAATTTAAACGCTCATTGAATCAATCGGAAATCACTGTCAAGTTTTTCAAACACATTTGTTTAAATTTTATCATTATTTACTTTTAAACTATCCATAATTGCCCACTTATTAGCAAACGCGTGTACATATATGCTCTTAATTTGTCAGCAACTGACGAGAGAAAAGGTCAAGGCGAAATAATAAACTTAGTGCATACTAGGCGATAATTAACCAGATATGGTTGAGCGAGCATCAAAGTCGTGTCGGGCAACAGCGTTTAAACGACGTTAAATTTTCTCGCCGGGCAAGTCGCCGGCTTGCTTGATCCAGTCAACGAACAGCGCTTCGTCGAAGTCTCCGGGTTCAAATATATGAAAGTATCGCACACTGGCGTGCTTTGACGGTTCTGGCGGTATGGGTTGCAGGTCCGTACCTTTGAAAAAAGTGACTTTGATGTATTTCGTCATGCAGTGGAATGCAGTAAAAGATGTGCCGTCACCCACTCCATAGAATGGTGTGTTCCACCGCACCTTTTTCGAAACATCCGGCACCAAACGCTCGATGATAGCGTCCAGCTTCTGACCGACGTTTCGCTTCCAACCGGGCATCGCTGCGATGTAAGCCTGAACGGGTTCATTGCCGTCGGCCTTTGGTATTTGCGGATTTCCGCCACTGAGAAGAGCCGGCTTGTCATAAGCTGTTTCGCGAGAACTAGCTTTTCTTGCCAATGATCAGGTCCTTCTTATCGTTTAGTTTGATTTTACTCTCTCGCACACAATTCGCAACCGCCCTCTTCCAAGAAAGGAGCAGCTGCGATGGAATATGAAAATTGCAAGCTCGGATTAGAGCGATGAACCAATCTGTAAGACCGTGAAGTCGCGTTGCAGATAGCGGTTCATCACGTTTGACAAAATTGAGTTTGCAGTAGTCTTCGCTTTCGGAGCGACGATGCTAACGACGCCTGCGCACAGTTCACCTGCCTGGACGGTATGCCCAGAAACGTCGCCTTCTACGGTTTCAGCCAAAGTTTCCTTCCAGGACGCAACCACACCTTTGACGGCCTGTTCGGCTGTTGAACAATCAGCATAAGAAAGTGAAATCACCAAAGCTGGAGCTTTGTCGATTTGCACATCCGCAATAAATCCCGCAAAATAGGGAGGAATACCGCGGCTATTCGCTTCTACATTGTCTTTGAAATTCTGCATTGCAGTTTCAATATCATCTGCTGAAGAGGGCAATATTTTTACCGGATCAACCCCTTCCAGACCAAAAATGGGTGATATAATTGCAGCCTGCACAATTTGTCCGCTGTCTGCAGGAACCGCATCCTTCAATCCATCAAGAGCCGCCACGATGATCTCACTCTCCGCAACCGATGGAGTGGGTTGAGCCAATGCTTTCATGTCACTAGGGGACGAAGCTTGAACCAGGGCAGTATCGAGAGGCAAAACGAAGCTCGTTGCACCTGTAGCGCCCCGCCAAGGATTTCCAGCATTCGCTTTGGTGAAATCAAACTTGTTGGCTTCGCCGTTCGCAATCACGCCTGAAACGTCGCCCTCGACATCAGTAAAATCGGTATCTTTGAGCGCCTTGATCAAAGATCGACTGGCTTGCTCATTCGGAAGTCCCCAATACGTAACGTTACTTGGCGCCTGACCAAAAGCTGCGAAATAGGAGAGATTGTCGAACGAGATCTTTGCATTGCCCGACCAGGCATCCAATCCATAACCGATTGATTCAAGCGGGCGGATAGGTTGTGCTAAAACCAGTCTCCGCATTCCTTCTGCTGAAGGTCCAGCTTTTTCCAGTCCTCGCCAGGCTTGCGTGTCCAAGAAGAATATCTGCATCGCTTCGGCATTGGACAGTGTCTTTTGCGGTATTTGCTTTAAGGCCTGCTCCAAAACATGTGTGCTGTCCTGTGCAAACGCCGACGTACAAAATCCTGCCATAAGGCACAGTGCAATAGTCTTCAAACGCATCAATTTTCTCCTGTTCTCAGGCTCTCTCTGTTGACATCTGCGGCACCCAAGCTTCACTGAAACTCAAACGAGTGGATTGAATTCTGAGATGCTGAAATAGCTCCCAAGATCCGCTTTGACCATTCGCAATAGCTTGCTGTCAACCTTGAAGGTCCGACGATCATGGACAACTGCCAGAGAAATCTCTTCGTGGGTTGCTTACAAAATGATGACGAGAGTAAGTGTTCTCTTGCTCTGAAAGAGAGGTTTGGAGGGATTTCAGAGATGGAACTCGAGACGAGCGCAACTATATCGGTGCCTTCGAACCCATGGATTTTATTTGATCGCATTCAGTGCGATTTTTAATCCCTTAAGCGGTACAATTATCTCAACCGCGCCCTGCTCAGCGTTTGAGAAGGCAACCTTTACATTCGACTCTTTATCGATATTTTCACGCGTAATCGGCCCGACTGGTAACAAAGCTAAGCAAACGCTGTCATCGCAGCCTTTGTAGCTGAGCAAAACCGGTTTTGAGCGCTCCGGAAACGACACCGTTATGGGCACCTTTTGATCAACCGTCGACGGAACTCGCAACAGCATAAAAGGTTCTCCATACTTCGTTGCAGCTAGCGACCAGCTGAAAATCTGGCTACCTGATCTGTCGGTTACGATCTGACTGACATTGCAGGTCTTTTCTTTCAACTTCAGGTTCTCATCACAAATGAGTGTCCAGTTCTCAAAGGGTTGGATCGTCCGTTTCATTTGCCCCCACTCCACTCCCTTAGGAACCTGAACATCCGAGGGCTTTAGAAAGTAACGGCTACCCGTACCCTGCCCGGCAGCGGGGAAGCTGCCGAACAGAGAAAATGCAAAAAGAATGAAGATAAGTTTATTGAAGCGTGGATTGTTCATTGGTTCAACGTGAAGCTGAGTCCAGCCCCGACACCCATCTTGCCGCCGGATGTGGTTCCTGAAACATTTGCACGGATTGTGCTGTCATCATTCGTATAACCGGCACCAAATGCCAAGGCGCTTTGCCCACGCCAGAAACCGCCGCCCACCGCGACACTAAGTTTTCCGGGATTTTCATCATAGCGCAGGGATGCAGCCGCAAGGCCAATCGCAGCTGATCGATGCGCATCGTCACGCACACCGTCAATCGTTGTACTCAGTTCAGAGAACCGTTGGTCTGTATAGTTTTTGGCCCCTTCAAATGCGTTATTAATACGATTGTCGATATAGCTGTAGGATTGTACACTCGTACCTGCCAATACAGCGTTGAGCTGTGAAAGGTTGACAGCATCCGTATCCTTGGTTCCTGCCGCAACGTTCGAAATCACCACCGGTTTGTTAGGATCGCCACCCTGTAAAGTGACAGAGTTCAACTTCGTTCCATTGTCATTCTGGTCGTATTTAACCGCTACATTGTCGAGCGCATCAACAGCTTTGTTTGTAGCGTAAAGCTGAGAGCCATTGATGCCATCGGTTGACGTTGCGGAAATCCGTCCTGCAGCAACATTGGTGATTGTGCGTTCATTGTTTGCAGAACCAACAGAGATCGTTCCAGTCGGAGAAGAACCTCCAAATGAATAGGTCTGTCCCGCAATTGTGGTGCTTGCTGTTCCGACTGCCTGTTCTGTAATAGACCCCGCACCGAGGGCGACGCTGTTCGTAGTGTGGGCCGTCGCTCCTTTTCCGAAGGCAACCGAACCCTCGCCTGATGCGCTCGTGCTCATATCACCCATGATGACAGCATCTTTTCCAAGATTGGAGTTAATCCAAGCGTCCAGTACCGCCATGTCAATTGTAGTGCCTGTACCGTCTGAGGGAACTCCTCCGATTACAGCCTGCCCACCACCGTTCTTGGTCACAGTACAGGTCCACGGACCTGATCCACCAAACCCTGGCCTGGTACAGAATGCGCTAGGCGTATTTGTTGCCTCCGCTAGTGCGGTTGAAACGCCTACTATGCTTGCTGAAGAAAGAACGAGCGCGTAAACACCTGTTAAACACTTTCCGCGCAGTTGCATTGCGTTTAAATTTTGCGAAGCCGATGCATTCTTTAATACCATATTTTTCCCCAAGTTAAATGGCCCAATAGACAAATACTCAGAAGAAACGCCACGCTGAATACAATTGGAAATCTCCGCGTAGAAACGCGATAATCTCCATTTACTACAGAATAAAATACGTCATATTCGGGTTGTTTTGATTTTTCCCCAAATCACTTAACAGTTAAGACTAATTTAGAGATCCCATTGGTGAAAGAAGTTGTCAATTGAGAATGCATCACTTTTTCAAATATTTCTATTTTAGGTAGAATGTAAGATGCGTAATGGGTTTTTGGTATAGGCAGAAAAAACGCGCTTTTCCAGCATTTCACGAACCAGAATCTAGACGAACGCGCGTTGAATATAGAACCATTATTGGGGTCGTTTGCGGGACAGGGCGGAATCCTACGCTAAGGCTTTGGCCAACGATATTCTCCGGTGAGATTGATCTGTTCCCAACCTAGCGGGGAGACATGGGCCAGTAGATCGGGTGATAGTGGCTTTCCGTCTTGGCTCTGGTTGGCGACGACTTCGCCGAGCTTTATGGTGTTCCAGAAGATGATAATGGCGGCGAGCAGGTTCATGCTGGCGATCCGGTAGTGCAGTCCTTCCGCCGAACGGTCGCGGAAGCTGATAGCCCGCTTCAGTGCGTGATGCGCCTCGCCCTTATTGAGGCCGATCTGAGCCCGGCGTTGCAGATCGGCATCCAGAATCCAGTCGATCATGAACAGGGTCCGCTCAACGCGGCTTACTTCCCGCAAGGCTGTAGCCAGTTCGACGCGCGCACGGCCAAAATCGCGAGCCTCCTGTCCTCAGGGAGATCGCGCATGCCGTCAGCATAGTACCGCTCGCCCTGCCTACGCAGACGTGTCACCCGATGGGCAGGAACACCAGCCAGCAAATCTCCGGGGAGAACGACGCGCTGCAGGTATTCTATCCGGTCGAGCAGCCGGTTGGCAGACGATGAGTTCGAGCCTAGCTCGAATTGCCGCAACCAGACGAACCTAGTTACCCGGTCGTCAACGGTATCTTCGAGCAACGCTAACAGCGGCTCCCTGGTCTGGTGAGACAAGCGGCTGGCAATTCTTGTCTCAATCTGTCGTTCAGCATCGACCAAAGCCATAGCGCAAAGCCGCTCGATCGTCGATGTCGCGGGGAGAACTGCGCGCGTGCGACGGCACTCGGCCACGAAACGAATGGCAACATCCTTGTTCGAAACTGCTATCTCGGCTTCGCGAAACAACCATTCCTTCAGATCACGCGCACCACGTCCGGAGAAGGTGCGGAATCCATAGAGTGCCCGCAGTTCGGAAAGATGCTCATGCCGCGTCTCCTCACGGGTGGCATAATCGACAAGATCGTCGGCAAAGAGGCCGAGCTGCGCTCCGATAAAATCAATGACCTCTGCCGGTATCAGTTCACCTGGAGCCAACACCCGCCCAGGATAGCCGAGGACGCACAATTGCAGGGCGAAACCGAATCTGTTGTGAGCGCGCCGGCGTTGCCTCATGGGGCCGAGATCCTCATCGCTGAGAGTATAGTACTTCAGCAGATCCGCTTGCGAGGTCGGCAAGCGCAACAGCACATCCCTTTGCCGATCGGTTAGAGTGACGCGACGCGGCATTTATGTTCCTTTTCAAATTTGAGTATGTTTAAGATGCTTTGTTTATGAAGCTGGTTGAGATACATTTCCAGCGACCAAAACATTCGCATCCGATATATCGCCTCAAACCAACGTTTGATACATGCTGATGGGATATGCTCGCGTCTCAAAAACCGATGGCTCGCAGTCTCTCGACCTGCGGCAGGACGACTTGCGCGCCGCTGGCGTCGACCAGAACAATATCTATGAGGATCGCGCTTCCGGCAGCCGCGACGACCGGCCTAGACTGGCCGCCTGCCTCAAATCTCTGCGCGACGGCGATGTGTTGGTGGTCTGGAAGACCGACCGCCTGGGGCGGTCGCTTGTTCACCTGGTCAACACCGTGAAGGACCTGTCAGACCGCAAGGTCGGTCTGCGCGTGCTGACCGGAAAGGGCGATCACATCGACACTACGACCGCATCTGGCCGCATGGGGTTCGGTATCTTCGCCACCCTGGCCGAGTTCGAGCGTGACCTAATTCGCGAACGAACCATGGCCGGCCTCGCCGCCGCAAGAGCGCGCGGTCACAAAGGTGGTCGCAAATTCGCTCTGACCAAAGCACAGGTGCGCCTTGCCCAGGCCGCGATGGCGCAGCGCGACACTTCCGTCTCCGATCTGTGCAAGGAACGTGGGATCGAGCGCGTCACGCTTTACCGATATGTTGGCCCCAAAAGCGAGCTCAGGGATTACGGAAAACGCGTGCTCGGTATGGCGTAAAAGGCCGATATGTCCGACGCCAGTGCAGCAGGTCACGATGGAAGAACAAACAGACATACATAATCAGGATGATGGCTGGGTGGCTTGCTCACCTGAAACGGTGGATATGAACGCCGAAGCCCTCGCAGGGCTTGCTCGACTCACCGGATTTTTTAACCTCTTCCTGCTTCTCTTGGTTTCGCTATCCGTTGCGACGGAATCCGCCGCGATGGGCGCCTCCAACGAACCCAATGCCGATGCTTTCCGGCCAGTCCAATCTACCGCTGAGGTCAAGACGCAGCTTGCCGGTTGGATCATCCCAGGCAGACCTATTTCGGACGCGGTCCGGAACCTTGCGCCAAAGGGCTTTACTTGCCAAACGACAATATCGCTATCGCCGGACGCGCAGCTGTCCGTGGTTTGCTCCTATCTAATTCCGCCGCCAGCACCCCCGGAGAAGCGGCTTGTGACCCCAATAACACCGGTCACATGGATCGTCACGCTGAACTCTAAGGACGGAACCACGACCGGCGATTTTGAAGTAGTGCGCTCTACTAGGGTCCGTGGACATTTGCTTTAACGCGATTATGGCTGCGACGAGGTACCAGTTTGCGGTGTAGCTACAAGCGGTCTTCTCATAACGCGTTACGATTGCCCGAAACTCCTTGATCCTGGCAAAGAAGTTTTCGATCAGGTGCCGCCACCTGTAGGCCTGACGATCAAAGGTACGTTGGGTCTTTCGGTTTACTTTTGGTGGGATGACCGCCGCTGCGCCACGCTTTTCGAGTTCTGCAAGTAACCAGTCGGCATCGAAAGCTTTGTCCGCGAGCAACGCTGCGAACGAAACGTTTTTTATAAGCGGTGCGACGCCTTTCAGGTCATGCCCCTGTCCGGGCAAATGGTTAAAATCACACAGGTTTCCGAGCCGATCGACCAAGGTGACAATCTTGGTCGTCAATCCGCCGCGCGAACGCTCGATGGCCTGAGGCAGTGTCCCCCTTTTGCGCCACTGGCCTTCTGGTGAGCCTGGACTATCGTGCCGTCTATAAGCGCGTATTCGAAATCCGGGATGCCCCCGTATGCCTTTGAAAAGCCGCTCGAACACCCCCGCCTTGGCCCAACGGCGAAAACGCCGGAACACGCTGTTCCAGTTTCCGAACGCCGTTGGGAGATCGCGCCATGGCAATCCCGTGCGCACTCTCCATAGAACGGCTTCAAGGAACAATCGATTATCTTTGCCAGTTGCTCCTCGATCTCCCTGCCTGCCGACAAGCAAGGGCTCAATGCGCAACCACGCCGCGTCCGATACCACAAACCGTGTGTCGTCCATTCAAATCTCCCGTTCGGGAGCTTGAATCAGAAACGAAATGACGGGTAAACCATTAGTGTCGACTGAAACTCGCGGCGTCGATTGGCACAAGTGAGGGGTTTTCAATGCCTATACCAGTGGAATACAGGCTTGCGGCAAAGGAATTCGACAATTTTCTGGCAGATGTCGCTATGAAAACGAATTTGGGTTCCAGACATCAGGCATATACCAACACGCAAGGAGTACTCTTTTGTTTCAGGCGTAGGCTGAGTGTTCATGATGCGATTTCATTTGTGCAAGTCTTACCTGCAATGCTCCAGGCTTTATTCGTTAGCGATTGGAACACCAATGAGCCGCAGGAAAAATCATGGGATAGGGACTTGATGACAGACGAGGTGAAGCAGCTTCGCAGGAATCAAAATTTCTCCCCTGATACTGCAATTAATGATGTTGCCTTCGTTCTGCGCAAGTATGTAGATCAAGTCGCATTCGAACGTTGTTTGAAAAAACTGCCGTCTCAGGCTCGTGCTTTTTGACTTTAAAACGAACCTTATTGTCCACGGACCTAGTGAAACAGGAGAATAAGATCATGGGAGTTCAGAGTAGCGTAACCGTAACCTTCGCGGAACCGGTTCTGTACCATCCTGCAAGCAAAGATCGGGAGTTTCATGTTGACCTTTCACTACTTGGAATCCGACCCAACGGCTACGTCCTGATTGACCGCTTCAATCTTCCCCTTGTCTCGCGCCCATATGATCTGGCCGACTGGTCGCGCGAGATCACTGAGGCCGAATATCTCGATCTTATCGGTCCACCGGATATCGAGGCCCTACGCGGCAAGCATCCCGGTTTGCGACGGATGATGGAATAGCGAAAGGAACCTGGACACGAGACAGACTACGGCCAGATTGAGAGGATTTTCCTTCTTGTTTCGGAATTCAAACGGGGCAATCGTCCCTTGCGCTACCAGCTCTCAGTTTCAGACATGGGGTGACGTGTCCGCGGCGGCGACGACTTTCCGTTTCAAGAACCAGTCAAGATCGAAGGTTCTCATCAGCGATGGAACAATGCCGAAATTTGAATTCCAAATGAAAACAATCATTTTCTGCGTGGTGTTGTGCTTATCAACAGTGGTCCATGCCAGCGGCCAGTTGCCACTGCCTCCGGTCGACGAGGAATACGGGTCCCACCGTGCGTGCGTCGTTGCTCTCGAAGCCTATCACAAGGAAAATCTGGCACAGATCAGGACAAACAGAACCGCGTCTAACGGTGATGTGTCGGAGGTGCGCTGATCACCGGGTTCGCCATACCACCCATGATACAGCGACTTACGACGCCACGATCTGGTATCACAACGGTCACCGCCGTGACGATCTCAAGGAAATGGAATACAACAACAGCTATGCACACCGGTTGCGCATCTGTGAGGGCAAAATTATGCGCACCACCGGCGAGGATGGCTATACGCAGAGCACATTCGGGCCGCTACCCGTCGCGGCAAACAATGCGCCGCAACGGCTCGATTGTCGGGTGCGCTATGAAGATTGCTGCCGCGAACTCGCCATTGTTGAAGCGACGATTGCGAGCGACCCTGAGCTTGCAGCTCTGCGGCGGTCAATCGACACGCGTATTGGCGACTTGAAAAGCCAGAAAGGGGTCGACGCCGCCGCCTCAGCGGCACTGGACGAGGATGAGGCGAGATATCGCCGGTGTCTTCGGCGCGACCTTTATATTCTGTCGGATAGCGCCGCCCTGACAGAGGAGGATCGTTCGGAACTTCGGGGTCGCCTGTCGTGGCGTTTGGCGGTGCTTGAGCGTATGTCGCTCGCATCCGATCGGTTGACCGGGCTCTGGAGTAATGCTTCCGGCGAGCTGGAGATAAAGCACCTTGCTGACGGGCGATACTCCGTGTCCGCCAATCCGGTTGATATCGACCTTCTCAAATGGACATGCGAGTTCTCCGGCGAAGGCCGCTTCGTCAGTGACGTTCTAACGATCGATCTTGGGGCGGGCGAACAGCTTGAGCTGAACTTACGGGACGGTATCCTCCATTCCTCACACAGTTTGTGCACGACAGGTTCCAGCGAATTCTGCGGCGCCGGGGGCCATGGCGATGGGGTTTGGTTCAGTACGCGCCCTCAAGATACAACAGAGAGCAGGAACAATTGATACCGCATCCAGAAACATCGATGCGGCCATCTTGGGGCTGCAAGGTAGAAAGATAATTCCACCACAATGGATGACATGTTAATCAAGGACCAGATGACGAATTCTCACCCAAAGGAAAGATCGAAATTGAATCGTACCTTTTGCTCACTTTTTGTTTTCAGAATATCCGGATTGTTTCTGGCACTGATCTTTTTTGCTACGGGCTCTGGTGATCCAGGCTACGCTGCAGAGCAGACAACTCCTGTTACGAAAGTTGGCGGTTCCAAGCCTCCTTTGCGCAAACTCAACGCGAACCCGAAGCGCGCTTATGAAATCCGCATGAAACTCGCAAATGTTTCCGATATACCGTCTGCGGATCGAGATAGCGCGCTGTTTGCATCGGTAGAGGGTACTATGCAGTTCGATGTCAGCAATGCGGCTAGATGTGGTAAGACCCGTTGGCTCGCCGGCAACGTACCCGTTATATCGAGCCACGAACCATTCCGCCTTTCGCCGGTTTCGGCGACCGAATATGTCGGTACAGTGTATACCGATATGATTCTGGATGAAGATTACCATGGGCGTGGCGTGTGCCACTGGCAAATGACCGAGGCTCGCGTCGCGCTCTCAGCACGCAATCAAGCAAATGCCACCCGCTTTGTCGCTGGCTTGTCTGCGCAAAAGATGCGCGCCGGTGATACGCAGCGGCGCTATTTCTGGAAAGGGTATTATCCGCAGTTTGAGCAGGGGGAATTCGCCGATTACGGCATATCCCAATTGTCGACCGTTGAGAAAAACAAGCGCGATCAGTACTTCACGATTACCTTGTCGGCCAAGGCGGTGGGCCCGTAATTGGATTTTTGTACGACTGGTACCAAGGCAAAAATGGCGACTGTCGATGCGACAGCCGCCATTTTTCTTTTAACCTCTAAAGTTCTGATTTGTGGCCGATTTGCAGGCCTTGGCTAAATTCCGCTCGCTTCATGCACGACGGTGCCATTAAAATCGCAGCTGGCTCCATGGTAGTAAGAGCAACCGGAAACTTCTTCCAGCTTCAACGTGTATTGATCCATGAACTTAAAATTCACCTTGCAAAAACGACTGTTCTGCAGGGTTTCTTTTTTGCTTTCAATGAACCCTTCGTTGGGGATCGACATGGTCGCGCTGGCACCGGTAATGGTGACATCGCCTTTCAGACTTCCACCGCAACCGGGCAATTTATCGGTCATTTCAACCGTCGTCGAAATAGCGGCAGAATAATCATTGCCCGACTTATGCGTCAGGTCCACGGTGAGAGATGCTCCACCTTCGCTTTCGTAACGACCTGAGCGATTGTTTTCGTCACCCTGAGCCAACGCTGGCATGGCAAGGACCGCAAGCGATACAGCCAATATCGATGTTCTGATCATGTAATCTCCAAAACCAATTAGAATCGGGGCAGATGAGGTGATTTCCCGAGTTGTCCGCCCAAATTACGCTGTATCACCAAACGTTCAAGTGTGAACTTCGTGTTTACTGCCCTGCACACTTTGGTTCACGGATATCCAGCCGTTCCACAACTCTTCCATCGCTCGCAGGCACAAGAAGCACCTGGAGAATACAGCCGCTACCTTCTTTTCCAGAGTGGCGACCGCATCTGCGGGACCTGGTCGTATTTTGCCTCCGGCCAGGCGTTTGAAGGCAGGGTGGTAGCGTAGCCAGCTCGGAGACCAAAGCGCGGCGCACGCAAGTTTGCGGCCGACCGGGCTCGGAGATCGACACCGACTGCGCGGCAGGCTGGCAACAAATTGATAAGCCCCTGGAGCTTTGTGGCGGCAAGCTCAGCGACATGGTGGGAGCAGACGGAGCCTGTTTCGCAAACTATGAAGCTGTTCCCGCGTCACAGGCCGAGCTTGCAGAGCTGGAAGTACAGCCCTGGTCGAAGACCTGTCTCGCAACGCCCCCCTGACGTTAACAGGCCCGGTTGGCCCGAAGCTGGGAAAATGGCCAACTCACAGACCAAAGATAGAATCTGATCGATTACGGCCTGGCTGCCTGCCGTACGTTAGGGGCTATATCGGGCGCACCCTCACTGTCCTGAACGTCGCCACCATGCACGATGCCTTCCAGCATATTGCCGCTCATATCGGTCACGATATGGCGCTTGCGCCCCTTGATCTTTTTGCCTGCATCATAGCTGCGTGGACCGCCAGCTTCCGTCGTCTTGACCGACTGGCTGTCAATAATGGCTGCCGTCGGCTCGACCTTGCGGCCTTCCGCCAGCCGTGTCACCGCAACCAGCATTTCATTGATAAGATCGAGCAAGCCGCTATCGCGCATCCGGTAGAAATGGTACTGCACCGTCGTAAACGGCGGAAATTCCTTCCACAATTGCGCCCAATGGCAACCCGTCGTGGCAATGTATTGGATTGCATTCCACAGTTTGCGTGGATTATGTTCGCGCGGACGGCCGACCTTGCCCGTCGGCTGTAAAAGCGGGGCAATAATACCCCATTCATCGTCCGAACAGTCACTTGCATAGCACAAACCTCCTCTGGCATAGTCCCGTCGGGCGGTTTCAGTCCAGGCCATCTGATCCTCCGTAGTCTTTGCAAACACAGAGAATCATAAACTCCTGAAATCGCTCAACTTAATTTTCGGTTCGGCTCTTAGCTGGTATTATTGCAGAAATGCCCGCGGAGCCCCACATATCCCACACAACGCCCCGCAAATGGGGCCAAATTATTGTTAGGCCGCTATGACAAGACATAGAATCTTTGCCGCTATTGTTGCGCTGCTATCCGCCGGCTGGATCGCTCCGCTGCTTCTCGGCGTAAACGCATATCTGTCGTTCTGGCAGGCCGAGGGCTGGCCATTGCTACGGGGAGAAGAGCCTATGAACTCATTCCCGTTCCTGAGTTTCTCAGCCCAGTGCATCCGGGTAGCGCTAGTTTGGTTCGGGTTTGTTGTATTTTTCTGGTCATACATGGGCTACAATTATGCAGGGACAACCGGTCGCAAAAATCAGGTGCGAAAGTCAAACTTGTGCGACTGACTTTTGCGACACGTCGCGGCCCGGATTCCGGGTCGCTGCGGACGTGGCGCAGGTTTCAGATTTCCGCGACCCCTGCTATCGAGAGCGATCCTTACAAAAAGGTTACCGCACTACTCAAAGTGTCCCGTTTCCAGAAGATCGCATAGCCGCTAACGTAGGATTTCGCCCTCTCCCGCAAACGACCCCATATTGGGTAATCCTGCCCTTACGACATCTTCCGGCGCGTAGCCCACCAGCACAATAGAGACCCCGCGGTGATCATAAACACACCGACGAAAAATTCGATACCCGGTCGAATTCCAAGCCATAAGCACGTCAATACCGCTGCAAGGACAGGTGTGAAATAAGACGCGGTTGCGAGGAGTGAAATGTTTCCATGACATACGCCTCGGTTCCAGCACGCATAAGCCGCCGCAGACATGGCACCAAAAACCACGATTTGCACAAGACCGTTCCAATGAAGGACAAGTGCGGGTCCATCGCTGATCGTATATTTCGTCCAAAGCACAGCTGCGGTAACAAGAAAATATAACGGCACAGCGCTTCTACCATTATCAAAATGGCGCGTAACAACGGAATACAACCCCCAAAGCAATGCAGCAGCGAATGCATAGATATAAGCCAACGGATTGTCTTGAAGGTTATGGAGAATGATGTTCAGAGATAGCTCGTTGTCACCTTTCATAATCCAGCTGATACCCATCAGGCAGAAAACCAATGCAATACCGAGGAGCCATGAGCCACGCTGTTGCCCCGTCAAAACAGCAAACAGAATTGTAACACTGGGCCAAAGATAGTTTATCATGCCCAATTCCAATGCCTGATCGCGGTTGTGCGCAAGCCCTATGGCCAATGCCAGCGAAATCTCATAAGCAACGAAAAGAAACCCACAATACCAGATTCCCGGGCTTTTCAGATCCCTTAACTTTGGAAGACCTAGTACGAGACCGCCAAGGATACCACTTGTTGTATAGATCAGGGCAGCACCCGCCACAGGTCCAAAAATTTCTGACACACTGCGAATGAACCCTATCGCTACACTCCAGAGAGGAATGGCAATCATGCCAATCAGTGTCGAGAGCTGAGTCTCATTTGATACTTCGTCAAGCGTAGTGAGATTTGTCATTTCGTGTAATCGCATTTGGCTGCACATATCAACCCGCGTTGAGACACGGATTAGATCTGCAGAACTATCTGAATTCAGTTTTCGTTTTGTGGGATTGCCAAGAGCAAGGCACGCCACTTTTCAAGTGGGCCGAAATCTCTGTATGGCGGGTGTTTTATGCGCGGTCTGAACGGCACTCCAGAAAATGATTGTCAGCCGCTATAGCGTTTTAATCAAACAAAGTGTCGTTTATTTTCGTCCGTAAGCGCGTCCTTTTTCATGTTTCACAGCTTTGTGAAAATGCAGACAGCATAACATTACACCTGAGCCACCATTGTCAGCTCACTGTTGCACATTCAGCAACATAAACGCAATAACACCCAAAAAGGCTGGAGTTTGTCAAAGATGTCCGCGATCAAAATACTGACCGCGAATTCTACGCCCTCGGCTATTCGAACGGCGCGCGAGTTCTGGCGTCTATGCTGTTTGACGATCCGCGTTTGTTCGACCGTGCAACATTGATGTTTCCGCTAATCCCTTGGAAGCTGAACCCACAACCTGCATTATCCGGCAAATACATTCTGATAACTGCGGGTGAGCATGATCCAATTTCTCCGCTGAAGCTTTCACAATCCGTGATCGGCTCGTTTCAAGCACATGGTGCGAATGTGGAAGCGCTGATTGCTCCAGATGGACATGAAATCTGCCCTGTTGAATGGGAGAACCTACGGAATTTTCTTCAATGAACCAGGGATTTAAGATCAACCTCTGCTTTAATGGATTGGATTAAATAAGTAGCGGCTTTATCAAGCCGCTACCTTGTCGCTTCAAATCTGACTGGAGGTTATCAAATCCGAACGAACGATCAGACTAGAACGAACGCTGGAAGCGAACCATACCCTGCCAGGCCTTTTCGCCTTTGAGCTCAGAGCGGTCGTCCGACCACTTGGTGTAGGAAATTTCTGGCGTTACAGTGAAGCCCGGCACCAAAGTGTAAGCTACGTTTGCAGTGGCGGCGAAACGTCCGGCATCTTCATAAGCTGCTTGAACGTTGATCGTTGCCTGCTTGGTTGCCTTAAACTTGGCACCACCCCAAACAGCCCAGTCACCTCCCCAAGTACCGTAGAAGCTGTCGATGCGACGAACTCCACGCCAGCTGCCATCGGCAAAGCGCTGTGTAACCGTGTAATTGTCATCATTCGACTTGTAAGCGCCCTGCACCCAGACCGAGAACTGCTCGGTTACGTTCACGTCGAGACGAACCTTGCCAGCCCACTCTTCGTTGAGTGCGTCATAAGCCGCAACACCAGCAATCGAACCCCATGACTGAGCGAATTTCAAGCCACCAACAACATGTGGCGTGTAATCATCGATCGTAACGTTGACGTCGGAATCGCCGTTACCACCCTGTTCGAGAGCGATTACAGCCGAGAAACCATTGCCACCCTTGAAGCTGTAGCTGATGGCATTGGTACGCGTACCGCCAGCCAGAATAACGTCGTCGTTCATGACGTCGCCGAGATAGCCGGTGAAGGTGACGAACTTCGATTCATCGAGACCAAGGCGAAGACCGCCGAGTTCGATATATGCAAAGCGGAGCTGTCCGCTCGCACCGTTTTCACCGTTGTTCCAATCGTAACGCGCATCGGCATAGGTCTTAAGTGTACCCAGATCCGTTTCCGATGCAGTGGAGAAACGAAGCTCAAAGCGAGACTTCATGTCATAAGTATCGCGTTCCAATTGCGAAAGACGCTTGGCGTAGACGTTATCGCCCCCTTTAACGTCATAACGAAGATAGCCGTGAATGCGCAGGCAGGTTTCCGTGCCTGGGATGTAGAAGTAGCCTGCACCGTATGCATCACATACGCGGACATACTCAACGGCTTCTGGCTCTGGTGCAACGATCGCGTCAGCGGCCTGTGCTACCGATGCAAACGAAAATACTGCAGCCGAAGCGCAGAGAAAATTCTTAACCCTCATAAAATAACTCCATAAGCGAGGTGTGTGACGCGAGCGCTTATAGAATACAAACGGACTAAATCAATAAATTTAATATGTATTTTTCGTGAAATTATTTGTTGTTATCATTTCTAATATTTCACAAATCTGTCTTAGTGAGAATAGTTCTATTATTTATTGAACCGAATCATTTAATATACTTGATACCTGACTCTAGTATCCCATTGGATCGGCTAGCTAGCATAGTTTGATGACAGAAATTTAACGCCCGCAGCTGTCTGGACCTATGCTGCCAGCGGGAAACCTCGTTCAACAATCATAAACATTATTGATCGTCGTGCTTGGCAGAGCGCCTATGCCTCCGAGGAATATGTATGAGAGAGGTTGAGCTAAAACGTTCTAACGAGTATCAGGACTCGTTCTATATTTCATTTTAATACTGATAAGGCGCATATGGTATGAACCCAGAATTTATCGTCACTCACTCTGGGGGCTTTCATGCCGACGAGTTGATGTCGAGTGTAATACTCACCAGGCTTTTTCCCGATGCACAGCTTATTCGCAGCAGAGACCGTCATTGGATTACGCCAAACGTGGACCGTATCATTTACGATGTTGGTGGTCTCTATGACGCTGAAGAGCGTATTTACGATCACCACCAGCGCGGCGCACCCCGTCGAGAAGATGGTCAGCCCTACAGTTCATTTGGCCTGATCTGGAAGCATTATGGGCGCGACTATCTTGTCGCGGCCAACATTCCCGATACAGATGTGGAAGTTATTCATGCGTCTTTCGACCAAAGTTTCGTGCTTCCAGTTGATCTCGTGGATAATGGCGAACTCAGCCCTTCAATTGCTGGACCACTCGCTGGGCTGACTCTGCCCACGTTGTTAGAAACGCTCAAGCCCGTCTTTGATGAAACAAGCCCCGAAGCCGACGATCAGGCATTTCAACACGCTTTGATCATAGCGCGCAGTTTTGTCGAAGCAAAAATCGCAGGAATTGCAGCGAAATTGCGGGCTGAGACCATTGTGCAAAATGCAATTGAAGCTGCAGGCGAAAATCGGGTGCTGGAACTACCGCTCGGAATGCCTTTCCGGTCTGCAATCGTCAAAGCTGGTGCCGATCATCTGCTGTTTGTCGTTCATCCCAGAAACAACGATTGGTGTCTGACGGGCATCCGTAAATCGGGCGATGGGTTTGAATTAAGGGCTGACCTTCCTGCAGCTTGGGCTGGGTTAACGAACGGCGATCTGGAAGCAGCATGTGGTATTGAAGGTGCGAGCTTCTGCCACAATGGTCGATTTATCGCTGCCGCACGCACCAGAGAAGCTGCAATTGCGATGGCTGATATCGCCGTTCAGGAAGCTTTGGGCGATCAGTTAGAGCGCGTTTCGATCTGATTGGATCAGATCGGCGCTCTAATTATCTGTTTCAACGCGCATCTTTGTGCGAAAACCGTTTCACACTTTTCGGGATGCGCTCTAGGACAATAGTTTTTGATCGCGATTAAAAAAGAGGCTCGAGAGAGCCTCTTTTGGCATCTACATGGATAATATGAAGGTTGGTTATTCCTTCACGGCTCCAGTCATGGACGAGACGTAATAGTCGACAAAGAATGAATAGAGAATGACAACCGGCAGCGACCCGAACAACGCACCGGCCATAAGCGCTCCCCATTCAAAGATATCGCCACGCACAAGTTCTGTCAGCACGCCAACAGGAACGGTCTTGTTTTCTGAAGACTGAATAAATGTCAGTGCATAGATGAACTCGTTCCACGAAAGAGTGAAGGCGAATATACCTGCCGAAATCAGTCCTGGAACCGCAAGAGGCAGAATAATCCTCCGCAAAATTTGCCAGCGACTTGCACCATCAACGAGTGCACTTTCTTCCAGCTCAAATGGAATCGAGCGGAAGTATCCCATCAGCAACCAGGTGCAGAATGGGATAAGAAAGGTCGGATAAGTAAAAATGAGAGCCAAACGAGAGTCATAGATCCCAAGTTTGAAGACGATAAATGCCAGCGGAATGAACAGGATTGATGGTGGAACGAGATAAGCCAGAAAGATCAGCAAGCCTACCGAGCGCGAGCCGGTAAAGCGGATACGTTCAATCGCATAGGCGCTTAGAACTGATGTCACCAGTGATATGAACGTTGCACATGTCGCAACGAGCATCGTATTCCATAACCAGCCCGGATATGACGTCTCAAACAACAGATACTTGATGTGTTCGAATGTGGCATCGACCACCCAGAATGGGCTGTAATTGTCATAATCTGTGAGCTGTGAATTTGGCTTAACTGCAGTGATTGCCATCCAGTAAAATGGAAAGAGCAGCACGAAAATAAACAGCGCAATTGGTATATAGATTGTCACCACTCTTCTGGGAAGCCTGTTGAGATAAGACATACCCTGGGTGTCATCAGTAACCATATTGATCGCCTGATCCTTGGCTTTCATGATTTTCTCCATTCTCAATCACCCCCGCCCTGTTGCCATTTGCGACGTTGCAAACCGAAGAAAGAGAACATGATTGCGGCGAGCAAAAACGGTATCATTGCAACCGCAATCGCAGCACCCTCGCCTAACTGACCGCCCGGAATTGCACGCTGAAATGATAGGGTGGCCATGAGATGCGTCGCATTCACCGGTCCGCCCTTAGTCAAAACGTAGATGAGCTGAAAATCAGTGAATGTGAACAGCACGGAAAACGTCATCACCACAGCGATGATCGGTGTCAGCATCGGTAATGTCACATGCCTAAAACGCTGCCAGCTGGATGCACCGTCAAGGGAAGCTGCTTCCTGCAAGGATGCTGGAATGGTCTGCAGACCTGCAAGGAGAGAGATCGCCACGAAAGGAATGCCGCGCCAGACATTGGCTGCAATGACAGACAATCGTGCATTGGTTGGATCGCCCAGAAAATTGATGGGCTGGTCAATCAGGCCGATCTGCATGAGCGACCAGGATATAATGGAAAACTGTGCGTCGTAGATCCACCAGAATGCGAGTGCTGAAAGTACGGTTGGCACCACCCACGGCAACAGTACAATTGCGCGGAAGAAGGACTTGATCGGTAGATTTTCGTTCAGAAGCAGCGCAAGCCAAAGGCCCAGACCAAACTTGAGAACAGAAGCGACAAATGTGTAGAGAACAGTGTTGAACACCGAGAGCCAGAAAACACTGTCGTCCCAGAGAAACTCATAATTCTCAAGGCCAATAAAAATGCCGTCGCGTCCAATTTTGGTGTCGGTGAAGCCCAGCCAAACCCCCAGACCAAGCGGATAGGTAAGGAAGCACAGCAGAAAAACTGCTGCAGGCAGCATGAACAAAAATCCAAGCATATCGCGATTGTTGCTCAGGCGCGGTCGGGCGGGACTTTGCTGGGCGGCGTCACTCCCAGAGCCTTTTGTATTCGTCATCGTCATGGATTGCACCTCCAGAACACTAGAGCATTTCTGGTTGAAGTTCGATCATTAGAAGTGCTCTATCTCACTGTTTTTGCATACATCTTGTTCCGAAAACCGCTGCGCACTTTTGCCGGACATGCTCTATGCGAAGCGGAGGCGCAGGATTTCACCTACGCCTCAAGAGTATGTCAATCACACGCGATAATATCTGTTCGCTCGCTTTTCAGCGCTTGCCATCGCCTCCTCTGGAGTTTCCGCTCCTGTGACTGCAGAGGCAAACATATCGACCAGAACGTAGTCAGCCATTACCGCCGCTGACGCATATCCCAGTGGGCCTGCATACCCATTCGGCCGCAGGGTTTCCGATGCTCGGGCATAAGGCGCATGGATGGGATTCTCCGTCCAGACCGGATTGTTTGCGAACGCCTTAAGTGGTTGGCAGCAATAGGCGCTCGACCCCTTGATCCATGCATTCATCTGGTCAGCTTCCATCATGAACTTAAGGTAAGCTTTTGCGGCTTCTGGATATTTCGTATGCTTGAACACGAGCAAGGAACTGGTCTGATGCAATTCAACGCTCTTCCCGACAGGTCCAATTGGGAAGTTTGTACTGCGCATATCCTCAGCAATTTCAGCAAGCTTCGGGTCATTCTTCGCAGCGTAATAGATCGAAACACCGTTCGCAGTTAATGAAACCTGCCCCGCAAGAAACGCGCGATTGTTATTGATGTCCAGCCAGCTTTCCGTACCTGGAATAAATGTGGCGTAGAGCTCTTTTGCATAATTCAATGCAGCCAGTGTTTCAGGCGAATTGATAGTGACTTCGCCCTTTTCATTCACCATTTGTGCGCCATGGCTCCACAACAACCAATGGGCATAATTGTTACCATCGCCGACCGCTTTGCCATGCGGAAAGCCCGCTGGCGTGCCTTTGGCTTTCATTGCTTTGCAAAGCTCTAGGAAGCCCGCTGTGTCTTTGGGAAAATCGCTGAAGCCTGCCGCTTTCATATGGCTATCACGATAAACAATCGCATTACCAATTGCAGTCAACGGCATGGCAATGAATTTATCATCGCGTACAGCATATCCCTTGAGCCCATCATAGAAGCCGCCATACTTACCATCTAGATATGTGCCGAGTTCCGTGAGGTCTACGAGCTTGTCAGGGTATTGATGGGCATCATCAAACCAACACATGACAATGTCTGGACCAGACCCAACATTGGCTGCGACGGCTGCTTTGGGGCGAATATCTTCCCAGCTTTCCTTATCAATGCGTACTGCAACACCAGTGGCATCGCTGAATTTCTTTGTGTTAGCAAGCCAGCTCTCTTCGTCGCCCTTCACGAAAGGTGTCCAGCGCAAGAGCCGAAGACTTGCGCCTTCTTCGGGTTTATACTGAGGTTCGGCAGCAAAAGCCGGGGAATAGCCGAGGCTGGAAAGACCTGCAGCGCCAACAAGGCTTGCTGTTCCTGCAAGAAATGTTCTTCTTCTGATAGTCATTATGTTCCTCCTCCAAAGATGGGACTTCTCATTGATCACATCCGCTGTCCCAAACCACGGATGCAGAAATCTGGTGACATGCGTCGTTCCCAGAAACGGCACACCGAAGGCTCCTCTCCTTTGGTGCGCGGAATAAACTCAGGCCGACAGCCGCATTCCATCCTGTTCATCGAACAAGTGAACATTTGCTGGATCAATTGAGATTGAAATCATCTCGCCAGGGCGAACATCGACCCGTTCGCGGAAAATACAGGTATTTTCTGTTCCGCCGAAATTCACGACGATATGCGTTTCATAGCCGGTTGGTTCAATGACGACCACCGGCACCTGCATGCCCGCGCTATCAAGCCGGATATATTCAGGACGCAACCCATAAACGAGATCGCGACCGACAGCGGCTGGATAGCCGCGAGAAAGTGGCAGTCGCATACCGTCCTCAGCCACAAATACTTTTGGATCTTCAGGGGCGAGCTTTCCCTTGATCATATTCATTGCCGGCGAGCCGATAAAGCCCGCAACAAACAAATTGTTCGGATTATCATAAAGGTCCAACGGAGAACCAATCTGCTCAACGCGTCCGTCATGCATGACAACGATCTTATCAGCCATTGTCATCGCTTCAATCTGATCGTGAGTTACATAGACGGTCGTTGTCTTAAGCCTATGATGTAACTCCTTAATCTCTGCACGCATAGCCACACGGAGCTTAGCATCGAGATTGGATAAAGGCTCATCGAACAGGAACACCTGCGGATCACGAACAATCGCACGGCCCATTGCAACACGCTGGCGTTGTCCTCCGGAAAGCTGGCGCGGATATCTGTCGAGAAGATTTGTTAAACCAAGAATACCGGCCGCATAGTTCACCCGCTTGTCAATATCGGCCTGTGACGCAGAATTGAGCATCAATGAGAAAGCCATATTCTTGGCAACTGTCATATGGGGATAAAGGGCGTAGTTCTGGAACACCATAGCAATATCGCGTTCTTTGGGCGGCAGGTTATTTACTGTCCTTCCGCCAATGCGAACCTCTCCACCAGATATATTCTCCAGCCCGGCCAACATTCTCAAGAGGGTTGATTTTCCGCATCCGGAAGGGCCAACAAGGATGACGAATTCGCCATCTTCAATATCGATATTCACGCCTTTGATAACAGGAAAGGAACCGAAAGATTTCATTACCTCAGCGAACTGTACAGCTGCCATGCGTATCCTCCCAGAGTGTGATCGACGATTTATGATTTCGTGAAAAATGAAAATGCCAGTTCCTCACTTCCGACATTTACACCTTCGCTATTTCTCCCCTTTATGGTCCTTCGTTTCTTTGTGGCAGGCGTCAGTATTAACCGCGCCCAACAAGCGGCATTTTGGTTGCCATTACCGTCATGGTCAACACATTGGCGTCCAAAGGCAGGCTCGCCATATAAACCACAGCATTCGCAACATGTACCGGATCAATGATTGGTTCTGCAGTAACTGATCCATTTGCCTGAATGACACCAGTCGATATTTTCTGCGTCATATCACTTGCAGCGTTACCGATATCGATCTGCCCACAAGCAATATCAAAGTTACGGCCATCAAGTGCCGTCGACTTCGTCAGGCCAGTGATGGCGTGTTTTGTTGCTGTGTATGGAGCTGAGTTTGGGCGTGGGGTCGTCGCCGAAATTGACCCGTTATTGATGATACGACCTCCACGCGGTTCTTGAGCTTTCATAATGCGAAATGCCTGCTGTGTGCACAGAAAAACACCCGTCAGGTTAGCGCCCACAATCGCACTCCAGTCATCGAAACTTATCTCTTCCAGAGGAACACCCGGTACCAGCGTACCAGCATTATTGATGAGCAGATCCAGTCGCCCAAATTTACTTTCGATCGTATCAAACAGAGTGCGCACTGAAACAGGGTTGCTTACATCCGCTGTGAAAGCGTGGAAATGTCCACCAGTATCCGCTGCGAGTTCCTTTACAGCTTTATCGAGAACCTCGCCGCGTCTACCTGATATGACGACCTGATACCCTGCAGTGCCAAGCGCTTTCGCAATCGCGCGACCGACGCCCGTTCCCCCACCTGTCACAAGTGCAATCGGTTTATTTCCTGCAGTTAATCCGTCACTCATTACGCTCATCCCTCCTCGATTATGTTTCAAACCTGCTTATTGGCTTCATTCAAAAAGGCGCATCCATGACAGCCCATCAACGGTGGACGCTACAGGACGATATTCCGCCCCAATCGGTCGTCGATAGCCAAGCTGATCAAGCCAACTCACAATATGCATGTAGTTTAACTCACCATGGTCGGGTTCTGCCCGATCGGGAACCGAGGCTATCTGGACATGGCCAATGTGAGGTATCAAAGCTTCAAGCCGCTTACAGATATTACCTTCCATGATCTGGATATGATAACAATCAAACATGAGCTTCAGATTATCATGACCGAGCTCTTCGATGATCGATAGGCCTTGTTCGGAGGTTCTAAGAAAGTATCCCGGCGCATCGCGTTCATTTAAAGGTTCGATCAGAATAGTAATTCCGTAAATAGACGCGCGCTTGCAGGCATAGGTGAGATTACTCAAAAACGTGCGATGGGCTTCCGTTCCTTGAGTGCGTCCAGCCATGACATGTATATTGGGTACCTTAAGTTCGCTGGCATAGGCGATGGCCTGATCAATCGCAGCACGCGCTTCACTTTCGCGACCTGCAACTGCTGTAAGACCGTTATCGCCCGCTTCTATGTTGCCGCGAATGGTATTGAGACCCAACAATGGTAACCCGGTCTCGCGAAGGGCTACGGCTATGTCTCTGATATTAAAGGAATATGGCCAGTGGCATTCCACAGCATCAAAGCCAGCCTTTTTGGCTGCACGTATAGCATCAGGAAGAGGCAACTCCTGCCACAAAAAACCCAAATTGGCCGAGAACGTCGCCATACTACTCCCACTCCACATCAAATTTTTCCACGATCTGGCTGATCTGCGCATCTGTTAGGAGATTTGGTTTCAGCCCGTGGGTCAACAAAGCAAGTTTGGCCGTTTCTTCGAGTTCCTCGATCGCATAAACCGCTGCTTCCAGATCTTTCGATGCAACGACAGGGCCGTGATTTGCCAACATAACGGCACTTCGCTTACCAGCCAGCCCGCGAATTGCATCACCCGTTGCCGGATCACCCGGCAAAAAGTATGGCAAGAGCTTGACCTTGCCGAGCTTCATGATCGAATAAGCCGTTAGAGGCGGCAGCATGTTCTCAGGATCGATATTTGGTAGCATTGAAAAGGCAACAGAATGGCACGAATGCAAATGCACAACGGCCCCGGCCTTGGCACCGCGCGTTTCGTAGAATGCGGAATGAAGCGGCATTTCTTTCGTAGGACGATCACCGCCAACCAGTATCCCTGCCTCGTTGAACAGCGACAGTCTTTGAGGATCAAGCCCACCAAACGAGCTGCCTGTTGGCGTCACCAACAAGCGCCCATCGGAAAGACGCGCCGAAATATTCCCCGACGATCCACCCGTTAAACCGCGATCAAACATCGATTTTGCCAATCGGCAGATATCTTCGCGCAACCTTGCCTCTTCACTCATGCGACCTCCAGCATCTGAAGCGCTTCGGAGAAGAATGAAGCGGTTCCGAAATTTCCGGATTTAAGAGCGAGCGCGACGGTTTCATCGTTAATCGCCGCATAAGTCCAAGGAACACCGGGTGCGATTTCTTTACCCACCCTGAGCTTTGAAACTCCAAGCGACTGAGCAACAGCACCCGATGTTTCACCTCCAGCGACCACAAATCGACGTATTCCAAGTTGGAACGAAGCAAGCGCCAATTCGGCGAGAGCCTGTTCAACAACTTGCCCTGCCCGTTCAACACCAAGCTTCGACTGCGCCTCTTGAACAGAAGCGGGATCAGCGCTTGCATAAATCAGTTTCGGCTTTTCAGCGGGCTGCTCTTGAAGCCAACCGAGCGCATCCGCAGTACCTCTTTCAGCCAGAACCGTTGGGTCCAGTTGATAACTTGCTGCCTGATTGCGATAATGTTCGACCTGCTTAAGAGTCATGGCTGAGCAACTGCCTGAAAGCACAATCTGCCCCTTCTGGATTTGGGGTTCAGGTGGATTTTCAGTGTTCTTATCGATCATACCCGAATGAGCGAGAAGCGCTGGCAGTGGCATAGCAAGTGCGCTACCTCCACTTATCAATGGGAGATCAAGTGACGCTTCGGCGATAATTGAAAGATCATCATTGGCAACGGCATCAACAATAACGTGTGCGATACCCTCAGCGGCGAGTTCCTTTAACTTGGCCTTGAGAGCGTCCACTCCACGCGCGACAGTGAGCCGGTTGATCAGGCCTACTTTTCCATTAACCTGTGGCGACAATAGTCTGACCAGACTAGAGTCTCGCATCGGCGTCAAAGGATGATCTTTCATTGCGCTTTCGCTCAGCAGCGCTTCTCCCACAAAGAGATGCCCCATAAAAACATTGCGACCATTTTCTGGAAATGCGGGGCAATAGATTGTCTGGGACGTGCCTATATCGGCCATGAGTGCTTCTGAAATCGGGCCAATATTGCCTTTTTCTGTGCTGTCGAAGGTCGAACAATATTTCCAATAGAAACGTTTTGCGCCGCGAGCGCGAAGCCATGAATAAGCAGATCGCGCCTGATCAACGGCCTGACACTGAGGAATTGTACGGCATTTAAGAGCGATAATTTCGAACGCTGCGGCGTTATCTTCAGGTTCGGTTTCTGTCGGCAATCCAAGACGCAAAGAAACTGGATAGCCGCTTCGCGCCAATAGACCTGCCAGATCGGTTGCCCCCGTAAAGTCGTCAGCGATAGCGCCTAAAACGATGCTCATTGTCTAATCCGCCATTCCTGGCAAGATTACATCGCTTTTTAAGGCGAGAATCTTTGCTACAGCTGCATCATCCTGCGGTCCGAACCCAGCCTCTGCGGCCTGATTAAAGAGTTCCAGCGCTGTTTGGCTTAATGGTGTAGATCCTCCAGCATCTAAAGCTTCGGAGGTTACGATGCCCAGATCCTTAACGAAGATATTAACTGCGGAACGTGGTGTGTAATCCCCATCCACAATATGCGGCCCACGATTTTCGAACATCCACGAAGAACCAGCCGACACACGAATAACGTCGAATACTGTCTCGAGGTCCAACCCAACCTTGGCTGCGAGGGTAAGAGCTTCCGCTGCTGCCGCAATATGTACGCCGGCCAACAGCTGATTGATCATCTTGACTTTCGATCCCAATCCGGGTTCTTCACCGAGACGAAACACCTTCCCAGCAACCGCATCCAGACTGGACGCGGCAATGTCAAAGGCCGCTTTTGAGCCAGACCCCATTACAGTCATTTCGCCTGTGAGAGCCTTCTGATGGCCGCCTGAAACTGGTGCGTCTATAACCAGCATGCCAGCTGCTTGAAGGCGTGCTGCTATGTCGACTGTGACGCTCGGCGCCATAGTTGCGCACAAGAGAAAGACTGTGCCTTGAACAGCGTTTACCAACGCACCTTGGGTACCGAAAATGACATCCTTTGCCTGATCAGAATTCACGACGAAGACGAATACGACATCACTTGAACCTGCCTCGGCAGCAGTTGAAAATGCCTCGCCACCCTCGGCCTCGAAACGTTGTAAAACCTCTTGACGAACATCCACGCCTTTAACATGAAAACCCGCACGTAATAGTGACGTGGCTGCACCCCATCCCATGGAGCCAAGTCCGATTACAGTTACTGTCTTATCCGACCTCACGTCATGTCACCCTTGGTTCAATTCATCTTCAATATGAAGTTTGATGATTTCATCGAACGATGTATCCGCGACAAAGCCCAGCTCGATGGCGCGACTTGCATCAAAATCTTGCGCCCAGCCATCAACAATTCCCGCAATAAGCGGATCGTGTTCCTTACGTATAAGCGCCACGGCTTTGTCACCGGCAACTCTTCGCAATGCTTCGATCTGCTCACCAACCGTTGCTGAAAGGCCCGGCATGTTCAGAACACAGCGATGGCCGAGGCGCGCAAGATCAATCGTTGCAGCATGCAGGAGAAAACCAACTGCACGGCGAGGACTGACATGCCAATGCCTGACAGTTTCATTCACGGGCAGAGTGGCTTCTTTGCCGATGAGGGGTTCACGCAAGATATTGGAGAAGAATCCGGACGCCGCTTTATTCGGTTTTCCGGGGCGAATGCAGACCGTAGGTAGCCGGATACCAATGCCGTCCAGAAAGCCTTTGCGGGAATAATCTGCGAGCAGCAACTCACCGATTGCTTTCTGCGTTCCATAGCTTGTACGCGGCGTCAAAAAGAATTCGTCATCGATTTTCTCTGGGAAGGGCGCTCCAAAGACGGCAATCGACGATGTGAAGACCACGCGCGGTTTGTATGGATGGATTTCCCCCTGTTTGCGAATAGCTTCGAACAGATATCGTGTGCCATCAAGATTGATTGCATAACCTTTGTCGAAATCGAGCTCCGCTTCACCCGATACGATAGCTGCTAGATGAAATATGACGTCTGGCCGACCCGCAACGAGTGTGGCTGCGACTGCAGGATCGGAAATATCCGCAGCATAGGTCTCAACCTTGCCTACATATCCATCAGGGGAGGAAGGAATTATCACGTCCACCAATGTCAAAGCATCAATCTTAATTCCGTCAATACCTCCATCACGGCTGATTGCTTCGGCAAGTTTACGCCCAACCATTCCTGCCGCGCCAATAATCAAGACATGCATACAGTTTTGCCCTTCTTCATTTAATTAAATGCAGGTCGTTAGCGGTCTTTGGGGCCGCAAATCGCCCACTAATCACTACCGATTTTCAGCGGCCAGAGATTTTTTTGTAGAGACATAAATTCGTTCTTCATGCGCGGCAAAAGCTCCCATCGCTGCAACCCGGTCGCGTTTTTCCAAGGCGCTCAGGATTACCTGATGATCAGCAAAACTTCCGTCAACAGCACCCGGCTGCGCCATCGCACGACGACGATGCTCCATCATGTAAGTGTAAAGATCTGTCACAATATCAGCGAGGAGCGGGTTTCCGCATTCGCGATATATCGTTACGTGAAACTCGCGATCACAGATAAGAAAACGGACTGGATCATCCATGCAACTGGACTGTGCATCAAGAGATCGATGCAACAATTCGAGCGCCTCATCCGAGATGCGTTCAGCCGCATCACCGACGATCTTCTGCTCGACAAGCAAGCGTGCAGCGTGAACCGCATGCACATCGTAAAGATCGACATTGATGCGTGAGGTTATGCCAATAGACAGTCCCGCCAGATCAATAGTTGCCACACGCGTTCTTGCGCCTTGAGCCACTTCAAGAATACCGCGCGCTGCCAAAATTTGGATGGCACCCCGAACAGTTTGACGGCTAACTGAAAGTGCAGTCGCCAGCTCTCTTTCCCCCGGAAGTTCATCACCGACACTCAGCAATCCAGAAGCGATAAGAGCACTGATCTTGTCAGCAATCACATCCCGAATGGTACGCCGCTCAAGGTTTCGTCCGAGCCCCGCACTCTTATCGAGTAAAAGATCGTGAACAACGTTCAAGCGAGACTCCACTGATCTACTGGTTCTTCCACTAGTCCAGTTACACTCTGCGACGTATTCCTTTCTGTCAAGGCTGTGCCGCGTTCGCCGGATCAAGTTTCACCACATTCTCGTTATTGAATCGCTCACAGCTTGACCGAAAAGAGCCTCGCCCAGCTCAAGAACGCCGCAGAGCGCGCAAGAAAGAGGGATTAACAGTTGCGCTTCGACGCATTATCGATAAATATTAATTATATCTATAATTTGATTCTTAAGGACGCCATTCGTGCAAACTCAGAACCCGATGTTGCAAGATCCATTACAAACCACAGCGAAATCCATCAGATATACAGAGATCCAAGCCAATATTATCTATAATTTATCATTTAACGATCTTCTTTTCCGCGCTCAGAGCGTGCACCGTATGCATTTCGATCCCAACGCTGTGCAGATGAGTCGCCTTTTATCGATAAAAACCGGTGGTTGCGCTGAAGATTGCGGCTATTGCAGCCAATCAGCCCACTATCCGACCGGCCTCAAAGCCTCAAAGCTAATGGAAGTTGAAAAGGTGCTCGGAGAAGCACGCAAGGCGAAGGATGCAGGCGCAACGCGCTATTGCATGGGCGCGGCATGGCGCAGCCCAAAAGACCGCGACATGGAAATACTTGTCGCCATGGTTGAAGGCGTGAAGTCGCTAGGCATGGAAACCTGCATGACGCTGGGTATGCTGACGGATCAGCAGGCACATGACTTCGCTAAAGCCGGTCTTGATTATTACAATCACAACATCGACACCTCCGAGCGTTTTTATTCAGAGATCATCACCACCCGAACTTTTGAAGACCGGCTCAACACGCTGGAAGCCGTGCGTATGGCGGGCATTAAAGTCTGTGCGGGCGGCATTTTGGGCATGGGTGAGACAATCGATGACCGTATCTCGATGTTGTTGACGCTCGCTAACCTGCCTGTGCCTCCTGAAAGCGTGCCTATCAATCAGCTGATACCTATTCCCGGTTCAAAGCTGTCAAACGCCAAGCCCGTCGATCCTATTGAATTCATCCGCACGATTGCGTTGGCGCGTATTCTAATGCCGACTTCGCATTTACGCCTATCTGCCGGACGCACCGAAATGAGCGACGAAATGCAGGCGCTGTGTTTCTTCGCTGGTGCAAACTCGATCTTCATCGGCGAAACATTGCTGACAGCGGACAATCCCGGCGAAGACCACGATACGGCCCTTTTTAATCGCCTTGGTATTTCGCCCATGCCATTGGAATCGGCGGTTGGCTAATGATGATACTCGCCGACTATGCCGCAACACTTGAGGGGCTAAAACGCAAAGCACGGTTGCGCAGCCTCACGCCACAACACGGCATAGACTTCACGTCGAATGATTTCCTTGCCCTCGCGAGTGACCCTGGCCTGAAAACTGCGATAATGGCCGCACTTGATAGAGGTGTTCCAGCCGGTGCCGGTGGCTCTCGTCTGCTACGCGGCAATCACCCTGAACATGAGGCGCTGGAGCTGGAAGCCGCCGCTTTTTTCGGCGCAGAACGCGTGCTCTATTTCGGTAGCGGGTATATGGCCAATGTCGCACTGTTTTCCACTTTGCCACGACGCGACGACTTGATCGTGCATGACGCGCTTATCCATGCCAGTGCCCATGAAGGCATAGCGGCCAGCAAAGCTGCATCCGCCAGCATCCCTCACAATGATGCGAGTGCCTTTGATGACGCAATCCGTAATTGGCGCAGAAACGGTGGTAAAGGGCGACCATGGATTGCGGTGGAAAGCCTTTATTCCATGGACGGCGACCAAGCGCCACTTAGCGAACTCGCCAAGATTGCCAATCGCCATGAAGGCTTTCTGGTGATCGATGAAGCCCATGCCACTGGTGTCTTTGGTGCTGGTGGGCGCGGACTTGCGACAGGTATGGAAGGGCAAGAGAACATCGTGGTCTTGCACACCTGCGGCAAAGCGTTTGGCGTGTCGGGCGCATTGATTGCTTTGCCGAAGGTGCTTGCTGAGTATCTCGTTAATCGTGCAAGGGCTTTCATTTATTCCACCGCGCCTTCCCCGCTTATGGCAGCGGGCGTTCGCGAAGCTCTGCGCATCGTGAATGATGAGCCTGAGCGACGGGCAGCACTCAACGAGCTTGTCAGTTTTACGGGCGAGAAGCTGAGGCCGCGGTTTGGTATAACGCCCAGCGGTTCGCATATTCAGCCGATTATCATCGGCAACAATGCGCAGTCCCTGCAAATTGCCGAAGCTCTACAATTGCAAGGCTTCGACATCCGCTCCATTCGGCCGCCGACAGTGCCAGAGGGCACAGCTCGTTTGCGCCTTTCCATTACACTCAATGTCGATCAACAGCAGGTTTCAAACATGCTGGATTGCCTCGCCGCCACCATGAAAGAATACAAGGCATGACCCCGCGCTACATTATATCCGGCACAGATACCGGTGTTGGCAAGACAGTGTTTTCCGCAGCACTGACGGGCGCGCTCAGAGCGCATTACTGGAAGCCCGTGCAATCAGGACTGGAAGAAGAAACGGACAGCGAGATCGTCGCGCGCCTAAGCGGCGTGCCAGCCACGCACATATTGCCGGAAGCCTATCGCCTCAAAGAGCCGGCCTCGCCTCATCTTTCCGCACGACTTGAGGGCGTGGAAATCGACGTAGACGGACTTGAACCGCCTGCATGTAACAGTCCGCTGATCATCGAAGGCGCAGGAGGTCTGCTCGTACCGCTGACCGAGACAACGGTTTTCGCGGATGTTTTCGCCCACTGGCGCATCCCTGTCATTCTCTGCGCACGCACATCACTTGGCACGATCAATCACACATTACTGTCGATTGAAGCACTGCGTAGCCGCAATATTCCTATTCACAGCGTGGCTTTTATCGGTGCGGAAAATATCGACACGCAGACAATCATCGCCAAGATTGGACAGGTGAAAGTGTTAGGCCGTCTGCCAATTTTAGACAGTCTAACAAAGGAAAGTCTCGGCCAAGCCTTCCGTGAGAATTTCGACATAGCATCCCTGATGGAGGCCAGCGCGTGACCCGCTCTCCTGTCTGGCATCCGTTTACGCAGCACGCCCTTATGCCACCTATGAGGCGCATCGTTGCGACCGAAGGCGCTTATCTTTTCGATGAAGACGGCACACGCATCTTCGACGCCATCTCGTCGTGGTGGGTTACAACGCATGGGCACCGTCATCCCACAATCATGGATGCAATCCGTAAGGCGACTGAGAGCTATGACCAGATTATTTTTGCCGAGTTCACGCATGAACCCGCAGAAATCCTAGCCAAAGGCTTACTGGAATTTGCGCCACAAGGCCTGAACCATGTCTTCTTTTCCGATAGCGGGTCAACCGCTGTTGAGGTGGCAATCAAGATGGCGCTCGGCAACTTCTACAATCGAGGCATCGCGCGTAACCGCATCGTCGTGATGGAACATGGCTATCATGGTGATACGATCGGCACCATGTCGACGGGCGAGCGCGGCGTGTTCAATGCACCTTTTGACCCACTGCTTTTTGGCGTTGATCGGCTGCCTTTTCCCGACGCGGGAAAGGAACAGGAGACCCTTGATGCATTCGAGGCATGTTGCTGCTCTGGCAAAGTCGCTGCCATTCTGATTGAGCCGTTGGTGCTCGGCGCAGGCGGCATGAAACTTTATAGCAGCGACATATTGCGCAGCTTAAAGGAAATCGCCTGCCGCCATAGCTGTTTGTTTATTGCGGATGAAGTCATGACCGGCTGGGGTCGTACCGGCACGCGCTTTGCCTGCGAGCAGGCTGGCATCACGCCGGACATTCTCTGCACCTCAAAAGGCCTGCCAGGCGGCTCTTTGCCACTGGCGGCAACACTCTGCACCGCAGAGATTTTCGAGGCACATCTCTCGCAGGATCGCAGCAAAACCTTTTTTCATTCCAGCTCTTACACCGCCAATGCTATCGCCTGCGCCGCAGCGGTCGCCAATCTACAAGTCTGGCGTGATGAGCCGGTTGAAGCGCGTATTTCAGCGCTTGCAGCCCAGCATGTCTGTCATTTGCAACGCTTCGAGAATGACGCAAGATTTGCCAAAGTCCGGCAATGCGGCACCATTGCAGCACTGGATCTTGCAGTGCCTACAGGCGGCTATATGGCCGAAGTGGGGCCGCGCTTGCGTCAGCTATTCCGTGAGCGTGCCATACTTTTGCGCCCACTTGGAAACGTTATCTATCTGATGCCGCCCTATTGCACGAGCACCGAGGATCTTTCTGCCGCCTATGAAGCGATTGACGAAGTCGCATCAATAGTTTTAGCGGAATCTCCGCAATGACTCCGTTTTCCTCCCGCCTTGCCGGATTTGGCCATGCCGTGCCTTCGCGTATCGTGCACAATGTGGAAATTGAAAATCAGCTTGGTCTTGAAACAGGCTGGATCGAAAGACGCACCGGCATTCAAACACGCCATTGGGCAATGGAAGGCGACACATTAAGCGGTCTTGCAGCGGATGCCGGAAGGATGGCGCTCGACAATGCGGGAATTGCGCCAAACGAGATCGCGATGACCTTGCTTGCAACCTCTACGCCGGATCATCTTTTGCCGCCGTCTGCGCCACTGCTGGCTCATAAGCTGGGGCTGCATAATTCCGGTGCAATTGATCTTGCAGGGGCCTGTTCAGGTTTTCTCTATGCACTCACGCTTGCAGATGGCTTCGTGCGAACACAAGGCAAAGCGGTACTTACCGTTGCTGCTAATATTCTCAGCCGCCGCATCAATCCGGCAGAACGGGCGAGTGCCGTCTTATTCGCCGATGGCGCAGGTGCTGTTGTGCTGGCACCAACCAAGGCCGGACAAAGCGGTCTTAAAGCAGCAGCAATGACATCCGATGGTAGCGGCTACGACCTCATCTCCATTCCCGCAGGCGGCAGCAACAAACCCTATTCGTGTGATACTCAGGCAGATCAGTTTCTGATGAGCATGCGTGACGGACGCGAGGTGTTTTCACGCGCCGTCGATCTGATGACACGCACCTCGCGTCAGGTGATGGACGAAGCCCGCGCAACCGCTTCCAGCATTGACTACTTCATTCCCCATCAGGCCAATACTCGTCTTTGCGATGCAATTCGCCATAATCTGGGGCTCGAAGAGCGGCAAATGATCAGCACGATTGCCACTTATGGCAACTCGTCGGCGGCAACCATTCCACTGTCATTGTCCGTACAGCATAAAAAGCAGCCGTTTAAGTCTGGTGAGCAATTGCTAATGACAGCGGCAGGTGCGGGCATGAGCGGCGGTACAGTTCTCTTTGTTGTCTGACGAAATAGTTTTGTCTTAAGAAGGTCGAAGTCAGTGCTTCCAATCGCGGCTTGAAGGGCCGTTTAATAAGCTCACAGTGAGTTTAGTTGCCGGTCAATCATTTTCTGGTAATCTGAGCATCCTGGACTGATAGCATGTCTTGGGAACGGGAGCCTGCGAGTGAAGCGTTGGGTGATCTGGGGTACTACGGCAATAGTATTGATCTGTGCCGCTTACGTTGGCTGGTATCACGTGAATGGCTCGTCTTCCGTAACAACACTTGATACAACGCAAAACATCGGCATACAAAGAGCAGGACGCTCCGCTAATGTTGAGCACGCAGTCAAAACTGCAGTTGCAGAAGCAGGCTCTTTGCCCATTCAACGCAATGCAGTGGGAACCGTTGTTGCTATTGCCTCGACAGCTGTTAACAGCCCGCAAGCTGGCAATGTTTCTGTGCTGAACGTCCGCGATGGCGCGATAATCAAAAAAGGCGATCTGATTGCGCAACTCGACGATCGTGTAATTCGCGCAACAATTGGCAAAGATCAGGCAACCGTCGCCAAATCCCAGGCAACCCTTGATGATGCCGCGTTGCAATTGAAGCGCATTCAGGATCTGGTCACTCGTGGCGTTAACACATCGCAAAGTGGAGACGACGCTCTTGCCGCTCTGAAAGTTGCCCAGGCGCAACTACAGGCCGACACAGCGCAGCTCGCTGCAGATCAGGTCACATTGACCAACACAAAAATCACTGCACCGTTCGACGGTCAACTCGGCGTAATTGTTGTGTCCGTTGGAGCTTATCTGTCCGCCGGAGCGCCGGTTACAACTCTCACGCAGATGACACCAGTCTATGCTGAGTTCACTCTTCCGGAAACAGACCTTGCGCAGATCCGTCAAACATTTGCAGCCGGGACGCTGACTGCTCAAGCGACTGCGGTTTCCGGAGACGGTAAAGATGACACCGAAACTGGTCCCGTGAGCTTCATCGATAATTCTATCGATACCATAAGCGGCACCGTGCGATTACGCGCGCAGCTGGACAATCAATCTGGAAACTTCTGGCCTGGACAATCATTGCGCGTTTCAATTGCTACGGGCCAAATCGACAATCTCGTACTGGTCCCCGGCGTGGCTGTACAACCGCAAGAAAGCGGTTCCATAAGCTATGTCGTCAAAGCCGACAACACAGTTGAGATACGACCGGTTACAGTCACATTGCGTGCGAATGGTATGGCAGGGATCAGCAAAGGGCTCCAAACGGGAGAGGCAGTTGTGACCGAAGGACAAGCGTCACTTGTCGATGGCAGTAAGGTAATGGTTGCAGCCACAGAGACCGAAACCGGAACATCCTCCAACTAGAGCGCGAATGTGAGTAAATCAGTGCAGCCTCTAAGATTTTGTTTTAAGGCGCATTTCAGCCGAAAACCGGTTCACAGTTTTCGGGATGCGATCGAATGGAAATAAAGGCACTAACGCCATGAATATTTCCGAGTTGTTCATCCGTCGTCCAGTCGCCACTGTCCTGTTGATTGCCGGACTGTTGATCGGTGGCATTGCCGCGTATTTTCAGTTACCGGTTTCAGCACTTCCAGAGGCCGATTTTCCCACAATCAATGTTTCCGCGCAGTTGGCAGGTGCCTCTCCTGACACCATGGCGTCTTCTGTTGCAACGCCGCTTATTAAACAATTTGAAACAATTGCCGGCATCAACACGATTAGTGCAACTTCCTCGCTTGGCAGCACGTCCATTACTTTGCAATTCGATTTATCTCGCGATATCGATGCAGCGGCAGCTGACGTACAAGCGGCAATTACGCGTGCTCAAAGACAACTACCTGATAACCTGACCACGCCACCCAGTTACCGAAAATCAAATCCCGCGGACGCGCCAGTACTTATTCTGGCATTGACCGGAGATGGCGCTCGTCTGACACAGATGGATGACATTGCTCAGAACATTATTTCGCCGGCCCTATCCACAATCACAGGTGTGGCACAGGCACAGGTATTCGGCTCAAAAACTTACGCCGTACGTGTCGAAGTAGACCCAGATAAGCTTCAGAGCAGAAACTTATCGCTTTCAGATTTGCGTGACACAATTGCCGCTGCAAACGATCAAACGCCCGTGGGAACTCTGCAAAACGGAACACAAGCATTAACAGTCGATGCAAAAACCCAACGAACGAATGCCGATGAGTTCAAGGGCCTGATCATTGCCGGAAACGGCAATAGAATTGTTCGCCTGTCGGATGTGGCGACGGTCCTTGATAGTGTCGAGAACGTCAATCAGGGCAGTTGGCTCGATGGAAAGCAAACAATCGCACTCGCCGTACAGAGGCAGCCCGGCTCAAATACGGTAGCCGTTGTGGACGCTATCCGGGCCAAACTGCCAGACATTGAGGCTGCCCTTCCGGCGCAGATGCATATTTCAGTCGTCAATGACGCCTCAGCCTCAATACGCGCAGCTATAGCCGACGTTCAAAAGACCTTAGCTATAACAATCGGCCTTGTTATACTCGTGATATACCTGTTCTTAGGACGATTTTGGGCGACCATGATCCCCGGATTGGCGGTCCCATTGTCATTGGTTGCAACATTCGCTGGCATGTATGCATTAGGTTTTTCCATAGACAATATTTCATTGCTTGCATTGACTCTCGCGGTTGGGCTGGTTGTGGATGATGCGATCGTGATGCTGGAAAACATCGTAAGACGCGCCGAAGAAGGCCTTTCACCCTTTCAAGCGGCCATTGAAGGTAGTCAGGAAGTCACCGGAACGATTGTCTCCATGTCGCTCTCTCTGGTTGCCGTTTTTCTTCCGATTTTGCTGATGGGTGGAATCGTCGGGCGTGTATTGAATGAGTTTGGTATGGTCGTGACTTTGGCCATTTTGTCTTCGGCTCTTGTCTCTTTGACCGTGACGCCAATGCTTGCTGCCCGACTGCCTCACAGCCCTGAAAAACCTGGCCGTTTCACGCATATCTTCAATGCTGTGACACAGAAATATGGCCGTGCCGTTGGTTGGTGTCTGAACCACCGTTCCATTGTCCTTGTTATATTTTTTCTTAGCCTGGCGGGGTCGGTCTGGTCTTTCTTGACACTACCAAGAAGTTTCTTTCCACAGGAAGATATCGGCCTGCTGACAATCTCCACACAGGCACGACAGGACATTTCCTACCAGGCAATGAGCGCTCTGCAGCAACAGGCGTCCGCAATCATTTCCAAAGATCCTGCTGTTGAACATGTCACCTCGTCGTTGGGAAGTGGCCCGGGCGGCTCTACCTTTAATACCGGCTCGTTCTTCGTGCAGCTCAAAGCACGAGATCTAAGGCCCGCACTCGATCGGACATTGAGTAACCTGCGAAAGTCGCTCAATCAGCTTCCGGGGCTTACAGCATATATAACGCCCGTGCAGAGCTTGCGCTTTGGTGGTCGTAGCACCCAGAGCCAATATCAGATTGTTTTGCAATCTCTGGATGCCGATGAAGCGCGGCAATGGTCGACAAAACTTGCAGACGCCATGAAGGCCGAGCCTGATATGTTTGTCGATGTTGCGTCTGATCTCCAGAATAACGCCCTACAAGCGCGCATAGAAATCGACAATGACAAGGCTGGCAGTCTCGGAATAACGTCTGAAGCCATTCGCAAAACGTTGGAAGCAGCCTATGGCACGCTTACGGCCTCGCAGATTCAAACCACCGGTAACAATTACGATGTCATTATAGAACTTGGTCGCTCTCGCCAATCGGATGAAACCCAATTGGGCGCTCTTCGGGTGCCGTCGTCATCAGGAATCTTAGTGCCTTTGGCAAGCTTTGCTTCAATAACGCGTATCAACGGCCCCGTAACTGTTAATCAGTCTGGTCAGTTGGCTTCTGTGACCTTGTCGTTCAATCTTCCAGGAGGCGTGTCGCTCGAAACGGCAACTGATCGGGTGGACAGCTTGCGCAATCAGATTGGTATGCCAGCCTCGGTCGCTGTTCATCCAGCTGGCGCAGCACAGGTTTTCGCGCAATCAACCAGTAATATGGGGTTGCTCATTTTAGCGGCGATTGCAACAATCTACATTGTTCTGGGCGTCTTGTATGAAAGTTTCGCTCATCCGCTCACTATTTTATCCGGTCTTCCATCGGCAGCCTTTGGTGCTTTATTAACACTCCAACTCTTTGGCTTCGATCTGTCGATCATAGCGCTTATCGGCCTTTTGATGCTGATCGGCATTGTTAAAAAGAACGCCATCATGATGGTAGACGTAGCGCTCGTTCTGAAGCGAGAGGACCATCATCCAGCCGAAGAGGCAATCCATCAAGCAGCCATCATGCGCTTTCGGCCAATCATGATGACTACTTTCTGTGCTCTGCTCGCAGCCGTCCCGGTTGCTCTTGGCCACGGACAAGGTTCAGAACTGCGCCAACCACTTGGCGTGGCAGTGGTTGGCGGATTGTTACTCAGCCAAGTGCTGACACTTTTTATTACCCCGGTCATCTTCGTAGAGATTGACCGACTGGCTAACATAAAGCTCTTCAAAAGAGAAAAGACAACCTCAAGCATAACTGAGTGAATTACCGGCTATTGATCAGTGCCTGCACCAAATCGGCTTCGAGATCTTCTGGGTCTTCAAGACCGACAGAAATGCGGATTAGTTGAGGTCCAATTCCGAGATCATTCTTCTGATCTTCGGGCACAACAGCGTGCGTGAGGGAGAATGGGTGTTGAATGAGGCTCTCTACACTGCCCAAACTGACTGCAAAATGAAAATAACGCGTCGACGTTAGGACGCGTTCTACGCGTGCAAGGTCACCCGTAACTTCAACGGAAACGACGCAGCCGAAATTAATCATCTGCCGTGCAGCCAATGCGTGTTGCGGATGGCTCTTCAGGCCCGGATAAACAACCCTGCTCAATCCGAGTTCTTGGGCTTTGCTTTCGAGACTATTGGCCAGCTTAAGTGCCGTTTCTGACTGCCGGGCGCTTCGTATTTCAAGGGTCTTAAGGGAGCGGTGCAAAAGTGCGCAATCTGTCGGAGACATCACTGATCCCAGAGCATTTTGCAGATACCTGATCCGCTCGCCGAGCTTCGCCGGAGCATGAGCGGACACCGCGACAACAACACCAAGAAGGTCTGAATGTCCGTTCAGCATCTTAGTGGCTGAGTGCACAACGACATGGATACCGTGTTCTATCGGACGCTGTCCGGCTGGCGATGAAAAAGTGCTGTCACACACGGTGATCGCGCCAGCTTCCGCGCCGAGCTTTGCAACCAGAGACAGATCGACAATCCGGAGAGTGGGATTGGAAGGTGTTTCAAGCCAAAGTAAACTTGGCTTGTGCTCCAGAACGGCTTGGCTTAGTGTTTTTTCGTCAGAAAAATCCGCAAAATTGACTTTATGGCCCGCTGTCAGGGGGCGGACATCGGCAAGCAGTCGGTAGATGCCGCCGTAAAGATCATTATGGGCCAAAATCGACGAGCCTGCCGGAAGCGCCTCCAGCAAAGTCGCAGCGGCTGCAAGGCCACTCGGGAACGCAAAAGCGACTTCAGCTCCTTCAAGATCCGCGAGACAACGCTCTAACGCGTTGCGTGTCGGATTGCCGCTCCGGCTGTAGTCATAGCCTTTGCTGGCACCGATGCCGTCCTGCACATAAGTTGTGGCATGGTAAATTGGTGGAATGACGGCACCGGTCAATGGATCCGGCTCTTGTCCAACATGAATGGCTCGCGTTGCAAATCCTGCTTGGTTACGAAGATGCTTGTTCGTCACGTGTTCTTTCTTTCCGCCGTGTGATGTTCGTTTCAGCACTGCTCTTAAACGCGCTGCCCATCGATTGGCAGGTAAATTGCTCTACGAAAATTAATAAGGGATCAGCTCACTTGTGTCCTTGAGATACAATGGGTGCCCGGGTGAACCGTTGTTTGTAATTTTAAGGGCATGCAGTTTGACGCTTGCTGCACGCAAGGCATCAGTAACAGCCTGCCCATGGTGCGCCAGCTTCTTGTGTAGCGAGCCATATGCCATCACGACGATCTCGGCGCTCAAGGCCTGTTCGACGATGGTTTGCAGATTTTCCTGCGTACAAGGAACCACGCCTTGCTCAAGCAGCATTTTTGGGTTGGTCGCACGGTAATCCATGACATTGCATTTGACATACCGTCCATAGCCCCAGCGGCGTGTAAATTTCTGTTCTTTAAACACAGTCGGATCGTCGACATTAAACGCGGCTGTACTCGGGTTCATACCGATCCAAAGAATATAACCATTTTTCTCCGCTCCATCCCACTCACGTGTTAGGAGGCGCCGGTAGCGACCACATTCCGAAAATAGAGCATCGCCCCTGATTTCTGATTTGACCTTAAGGCGAACCTTGCCACCTGGATCATGGAGCTCGTGGCTCATAACTGCTTCATCTCTCTCATGTCGGTTTTGATCTCTGCATCCTCTTGCAGCGCGCAAATACACATCTGTCTTCTTTTCTTACGGCACCAACTCTCTCGTCAAGCTAAAGATTGTTGTGTTGTCGACGGCGGAAACGAGCTTCACACCAAATCAATCGCGAGCATTATCGACAAGCACGGCTTGAAATCTCAGCATTCATTGCTACCTTAACCCAAGGCGTGTGCTGCGTGCGCCCAGGGACTGCCCTGAATACGGAGACTGTGTTTAACCGTTTCTGTCAGGAGCTGCCATGGCTGGTCGCATTCAAAGTACTGTTCGTAATTTTCTCGACAGTGAATCTTCAGGTGGCTTGTTGCTGATTGCATCAGCGATTGCTGCATTGCTCGTCGCAAATTCTCCGTTTGCAGAGACCTATTTCCGCACGCTGCACGTCTATCTGGGGCCGCTTTCTGTCCAGCACTGGGTAAACGATGCACTTATGGCCATCTTCTTTCTGATGGTCGGCCTGGAAATAAAACGAGAGATGGTTGACGGCCATCTTTCTTCATGGCCGCGCCGCATCTTGCCCGGAGCAGCAGCTGCTGCAGGCATGGCGGTTCCCGCAATGGTCTATCTTGCGTTCAATCTTAACAATGGCGCTGCCCATGGCTGGGCAATTCCTGCCGCGACCGATATCGCATTTGCCCTTGGCGTAATTTCTTTGCTTGGTTCTCGTGTTCCAACGTCACTAAAGGTTTTTCTTGCCGCTCTTGCAATCATTGACGATCTTGGTGCCGTCATCATCATTGGGATTTTCTATACGTCTGGTGTTTCTGTAATCGATTTGGTGTTGGCCGGGGGCGTTTTCGCGGTTCTAGTGGCTCTCAATCTCGCGGGCATAAAGCGCCTGACACCTTATCTCTTAGTTGGAATTTTACTCTGGTTCTTCACCTACCGCTCGGGCGTTCACGCAACGATTGCAGGTGTTCTACTGGCATTGACCATTCCGATTACGCGCACGCCAGCAAAGCCAGAAGCCAGCATTTCCGAAAGCCCCCTGCACCTGCTTGAACATAGCCTGATCAAGCCCGTTGCATTCCTCATTGTACCGATATTCGGTTTTGCGAATGCCGGTGTGAGTTTCACCGGATTGGGTGTGGACGCGATATTTGCCCCGGTTACCTTGGGTGTCGCTGCGGGATTGGCGTTGGGTAAACTTTTCGGGATTTTCGGGGCAGTCTTGCTGTTGGTGAAAACGGGAATTGTTGGCTTACCGGCAGGCGCAAGCTGGTCTCAAATGCTCGGAACCACTCTTTTATGCGGTATCGGCTTCACAATGAGCCTGTTTATCTCGCTTCTCGCCTTTAATGATGCGCTGCTGCAGGACGAAGCCAAAATAGGGATTCTGATTGGTTCGCTCATCGCGGGTAGCGCTGGCTTCATTATCCTGCGTTTCTCCAAACGAACTGACGGGCGCTAGTTGAACGGACAACCCGTAGTTTAGGCGTGGATCAATATTAGACGGGCTTCAGTACAGAGTACATGCCGAACCAAGTCTGCCGCGAGCTTTAAACCCCGCGGCAGAAAACTGCTGTAACCCGATCAATGCACAACCGCGTAATTGATTTGTTCCTCAGGCGCATTGAGAGGAGAAAATTCTCCACAACGAGTGTTTGCGGCAAACAAGTATACGGACACAGTACGAAGATTTCCGGTAGATAAGAAGATATAACTACAGCCCTGGGTCCCGAATCCGCGAGTGGAGTGCCCCATTTCACCGGACAGATCGGCTAGTTTGATTTCTTCCAGATGAACTTGCTTAGGGGAAGCCATCTTGAGTGCGGAATGTGGATTGATGTCGTTGTAATCTTCGATTGCTCTAGCACGGCTGCAAGCGACCTATACTAAAGGTGCTCGGCGATAGACACCGCTTCAAAAAATCCCTCAAGTCTGCGGTATTCTCTAACAAAGACAATCCTTTCGCACACAGCCTCACCTGGCGTCATATAGCGCACCGGTTTGCTCTGATATCAATCGAGCCACCGCGCAAAAAACCGATTGTAAACACCAGAAAATCTCTTCGCGGTCTCTTTATGACTCGAGCAAGCCAACCCGAAGGTACCTGTCGGTGATCCCTCAAAGATGGAAAACGAGGTATTCCGCAACATCGCACCAATCGCCTTCTCGCGGGGAGAATTTTCAGTGTCGATATTGGTCCAGAGCTTCGCAGTAGCCGTGATGACAATCCAAATTCTCAATGGGACTTCGTTTATCTCACGCGGTTGAATTCACTTGCACGATACGTTGCTGGTATCAAAGGCCTCTCTTTACCAAAGCAAGATCAATATCTGGGACTGAGCTGATTAACATCTTTGTGTAGGCATGGGTGGGGTTCAGAAAAATCTCCTCTACCGCCCCCTGCTCAACCAAAACGCCTTGACGCAATACGCCAACACGGTCAGCCATTTGCCGAACGACTGCCAGATTATGGCTGATCAGCAGATAGGTCAGCCCAAATTCCGCCTGCAACTGAGCCATCAGATCAAGGACCTGTGCCTGCACGGAAACATCAAGTGCCGAGGTTGGCTCGTCACAGATGATAAAACGCGGGCGGCTGGCAAGCGCACGGGCAATAGCAATGCGCTGTCGCTGTCCACCTGAGAACTCATGAGGATAACGGCGTGTGGAACCCGGCTCCAATCGCACCTTTTCGAGAAGTTCCGCGACACGCCGCTCGATTGCCTGATTTTCTTTCTCAAGGTTCAGGCGGCGTATCGGCTCAGCGATAATATCGCCGATGCGCCAGCGTGGGTTGAGGCTGGCATAAGGGTCCTGAAACACCATCTGCACAGCGCCATGACCGGAACTTTTCGCCTTGCCATCAATCCTGATTTGCCCTTCCTGAGCGGACAAAAGACCCGCGATAATGCGTGCTATCGTCGATTTTCCAGAACCGGATTCACCGACAAGTGCATAGGTCTCACCCTCGCGGATATTAAAAGAGACATCATCGACCGCGCGGATCGCGCCGGATTTTTTCGTTTTTTTAAAGAAAGAAAAGCTACCGCCCGATGTGCTGAAATCATGCTTGAGATTATTCACGCGCAAGATTTCCGGCTGTGTATCGGCCACATCGCGTCTGATGCTTTTCTGGTGAATGGAAGGGGTCGCGGCAATGAGCTTGCGCGTATAATCATCACGTGGCGACTGAATTACATTGCGCACCGGCCCCGCCTCAACAACCCGCCCATGATTGAGCACCACCACCCGATCGGCAATTTCCGCAACGACGCCCATATCATGCGTGATGAGCAAAACCGCGAGGCCGCGCTCAACACAAAGCCTTTTGATGAGCGCGATGATCTGCGCCTGAACAGAAACATCAAGCGCGGAGGTGGGCTCATCGGCAATCAGCAATTCCGGGTTTGCCGCGATTGCCAAAGCAATCACTACGCGCTGGCGCATGCCACCTGAAAACTGATGCGGATATGCATCAAGTCGTTGCTCCGCATCATGGATACCAACTTCGGTCAAAAGCTCGACAGCGCGTTTACGCGCAGCCGCTGCGTCAAGCGGCAGATGCCTGCGTATGGTTTCGAAGAGCTGTTGGCCAATTTTATAGAGCGGATTAAGGCTAGCCAGAGGATCCTGAAAAACCGTACCAATCCTACGTCCGCGCAGTGATGCCAGCGCCTTTTCTGATGATGTGTCAATACGCTCGCCTTTGATGCGAATTTCGCCGCTCACGATCCGGCCCGGCGGATCGATAAGGCGGGTTATCGCAGAACCCGTTATAGACTTCCCTGCCCCGGATTCCCCGATCATGCCAAGGACTTCACCCGCGGCGATATCAAAAGACACCTGATCGACCGCATGAAAGACGCCGCCGTCGGTGGGAAAATCTACGCCCAGATTTCGTACCGAAATAACGGGAGGCTGATTGCTTGAATAATTGTCTGTCACCGGGATTTCTCACGCAATTTCGGGTTAAGACGATCACGCAACCTATCGCCGAGCAAATTGATTGCTAGGGCAAGCAGCACCAGCGTTAATGCGGGAAAGACCAATATCCACCACTCGCCGGAAAATAAAAACTGCTGTCCGTTACGGATCAAAGTGCCGAGTGACGGGCGTGTGGGCGGCACGCCAACCCCAAGATAGGAAAGCGTCGCTTCTTCGAGAACCGCAAGTGCAAGCCCGATAGTAGCAATCACCATGACAGGCCCAAGCAGATTGGGCAGGATATGCGTAATCAGCAATCGTACGGGCCGAACACCGATCAATTGCGCTGCTGAAACGTAATCCTTTCGCCGCTCTACCAGCACAGCGCCACGGACGGTGCGTGCAAATTGCGGCCAGTTTGAAAGACCAATTGCAAAGATCAGAAGCCACACCGCTGCTGCTTCCTGCTGGGCTGGCGGGATCAATCCTTGCGCAAAACCAAAAATCAAAAGTGCAATTAGGATGGTTGGAAATGTCAGCTGCGCATCAGCAATACGCATAATGACTGCATCAGTGATACCGCCTCTATATCCGCTGATAAGTCCAGCACTTACCCCAATCAGCAAGGATACAAAGGTCGCTGAGAAAGCGACCAGCAGCGAAATGCGGCTTCCATAAAGAATGGACGAAAATATATCGCGCCCCTGGTGGTCTGTGCCCATCAAAAAGCTATTGCCGGTGAAAGCACTCGTCTGCAATGGCGGCGTCAGGCCATCCATCAGATCAAGGGTTGAAGGATCAAAAGGTGTATGTGGAGCGACGAGCGGCGCAAAAACGGCACCCAGTATCAACACGGCTGCAAGCGTAGCGGCAAGGGTTGTCAGTGGTGCAATCCGCCAGCGTCTCTTGCCAGACTGGCTCTGCGACAACCGGCTTTTACTAGACAAGCGAAGAAGGGGTGTATCGGTCACGTCACGCTCCCGCAGCAATGCGGTCAAAACGCAGACGCGGGTCGACAGCATGATAAAGAATATCGACAATGAGATTGATGATCACAAAGACGAGCGAAATGAACACGAGATATGCTGCCATTACTGGCACATCGACCGCTTGTACCGAGCTGATGAACAACGACCCAACTCCCGGCCACTGAAAAACTGTTTCAGTCACGATTGCGAAGGCTATGACAGAGCCTAATTGCAATCCAACAACCGTAATGACAGGCACCAGCGTATTTTTCAGCGCATGTCCAAAATAGATGCTGCGACGTGATAGGCCGCGTGCTTTTGCAAATCGGATATAGTCCTGCTGCAGCACTTCCAGCATTTCCGCCCGTATCAACCGCATGAGTAAAGTCATCTGGAACAGCGACAAGGTGATTGATGGCAAGATCAGCGACCGCCAGCCCGATGCGGTTAGAAAGCCTGTCGTCCACCAACTGCCAACCGCCACCACCTGCCCGCGCCCAAAAGATGGAAGCAAGCCAAGTTCAACCGAAAAGAGGTAGATAAGACCAATTCCGATCAAAAATGTGGGCAGCGATACGCCAATGAGCGAGGCTGTCATGATTAAGCTGGTCAGGCGGGATGCGGGACGCAGCGCCGCATAAACGCCCAAGATTCCACCACCGATCAGCGCAATGAGCGATGAGGTTAATGCAAGCTCAAGCGTCGCTGGCAGCCGCTCAATGATCATTCGGCTCACCGGCTCCTGCTGCTTATACGACAGACCAAAATCGCCGGACACACCGCGCTTGAGAAAAGAAAGAAACTGGAGATAAACCGGTTGATCCAGCCCAAGTCGTTGCTTGATTTCCAGTCGCTCTTCCAATCGGGTTTCCTGACTGGCGATGGATTCCAGCGGGTCGCCGACAAAGCGTATAACGGCGAATGCAATCAAAGCCACGGCCAGCATGACGCCCATGGATTGAAAGATACGCCTGATAATAAATCCGGTCATAATATCTGCCTAAAATAGGAACTCTTGACCCTTTCCGCGTGGCTCTGAGCCAGGCGGTGAGGGTCAACCGTGTCATCAATTATTGATGGTCGCCTGCCCCACTTTCGGCGAGTTATCGGGCTGATGCTCAAGATTGAACTTGTCACGCACCGCCCAGGCACCAACCTGATTATGCAATGGCAGATAAAGATGCTCTGCTTTCACCTGTTTCCAGAGTTCATCGATAGTTGCATCACGCTTTGCCGGATCGATCTCGGCACCAAGGGACTCGATCTTCTTGTCCACTTCCGGGTTTGAATAGCCGGTCGCATTATAGGCACCATAACGCCCTGCGCGGGTGTGAACGAGATCGTTGAAATTATAGGCGCTATCGAATGTCGGAACGCCCCAGCCAAACAGGTAGAAATCCGATTTCTGGTCAATAAGCAGCGGAGCGTGCTGCGCATATGGACGCGACGCGAGCGCAACCTTCACACCGATACGCCCCAGAAAACCAACAACCGCTTGCGCAATGGCTTCGTCATTAACGTAGCGATTGTTTGGCGTGTCGAGCGTGATCGTAAAGCCCTGCGGATAGCCAGCTTCCGCCAGCAATGCTTTCGCCTTTTCTACATCGGGCTTTGAGTAAGCATCCAACTCCTCAGTCCAGCCATGCACGAAAGGCGGAACGATAATGCCGGTCGGCACCGAATTACCGCGCAAAACGACAGTCTTGATCACATCGCGGTCAATGGCCAGCTCGAAAGCCTCACGAACACGCACATCGCTGAGAGGGTTCTTATCCTTCACATCCGACGATGCAAGCGGCGCATTATCAACGCGATAGCCAAGGAAGATTGAGCGGTTCTCAGGCCCAACCGAAACCTTGATGCCCGGCGTATTCTTCAGCCGTTCAATGTCCTGCACCGGCACTTCATGCAGGAAGTCCACCTCGCCTGAAAGCAAGGCCGCAACACGGGTCGCATTGTCTGCAATCGGCGTATAGATGATTTCCGTAACTTCCGGTTTCTTTCCCCCCCAATGGTGCTCATTGGCTTCAAGCACAGTACGAACACCAACTTCGCGTGACTTCAGAACATAAGGGCCAGTGCCGTTGGTATTACGCACGGCATAATTATCTTTGCCGGAGGCAATGTCCTGCACTTCCGCGGCACCATGTTCTTCCGCCCACTTCTTGTCGAGAATGTAAGTACCGGTCAGATTGTTCGGATAAATCGCATTGGGTGCACGAAGTATCACCTCAACCGTATGATCACCCGTGGCAGTCACTTTCTCCACGTCCGCATGCAGCTGACGAAGATTAGACTTATCGGAACGGGCGCGATCCAGCGTGAAGACAACATCTTCTGCGGTCAGATCATCGCCATTGTGAAACTTAGCCCCTTCACGCAGCTTAAACACCCATGTGGTCGGGTCGCCTTCCTTCAAATGCCACTCCGTCGCGAGACGCGGGATAAGTTTGCCCTCTGCATCGCGCCAGACAAGGCTTTCGTAGATTTGATTGAGAATAGCATGCGTCACACCATCATTCTGCGCATGCGGATCCAGCGTCAAGGCATCGGCGGCTCGTGTCCAGCGCAGTGTTTCAGCGGAACTAATTTGAGTGAGTGAAGCAATAAAAAATGTAGCTGCTGCAAAACGTAGAAAACCCGATTTCAACATGACGCCCTCTATATGAACAATGTTATTCAAAACGTTTCATAAACAGGCGGCGAAATGAACGAACAGATCGACTAAATTTAATTACATTATAAAAAATAGTTCCAATATCTAACTTTGCTTACCGTGTATATTCTCGCGGCTCCACTGTCGCTATGAAATCATTATGGCCTCGCAAGCGAGACCATAATTTTAATTAATCTTGTGCACGAGGAACATCGGCTGGAATGCCATGCCGATACTTTTCATAAGCGCAGCCAGCACGTCAACCTGACGGAGCTTCGTAACGATCTCTTCCGCCTTGTGTCTTTTCGCTGCCATTTCAATGTCCTTCTGCTGCTCATAAGCCATACTTCATGAAGGACCACTTTTCAGGGAGCGGACCAGTGCAGGCTATCAGGCAGTAGAAGACCTGATTGCGGAGATTCTCAGCGATAGGCTTGCCCCAGCATCTCTACTTTTAAGCGCGGCCGAGCTTGCAGGCTCGATAGTCCCATCCTTGAAGGGATATAAGGATGCTGCGATCAACAGTCAGGACCTTCGAAGGTTGATCGCGACAAATATATTGATTGTAGACCGGGCTCTGACGGCTTGAATAGATCAGGTGGCAGTTCACATCATAACGCGTAGAACGCTTTATAATCTGTCCGTCTAACGAAGTGACTGAATCGATCCCGAAGCTTTAATGATAGGAGAAATGCGAGGATCGAATGCGCTGCTGATTGGCTCAACTGCTGCACCACGCGCAACAGCCCAATTGTCTGTCATGCCGAGTTGCAACCGGGGAAAGGCTCTGTCTGTCCGATCGGCGTTTGAATTCAGAAGTGGCTGCATGGCCAAATGTAGTCTTGCGACGAGCGCCGCATGAACGCTGCCACACAAGATGACAGTCTCCGGGTCGAAGATCGTTTCGATCAAATGAACAGTCCACTTTAAATCCTGGGCTGCTTCCTCGATCCAATTCAGAACCACAGCGTCATCGGCCTCAAGGCGGCCTTCAATCAACGAGTATATTTCCGGGTCGGTGTGATCAAGGTCAAGGCGGCTATAGAGCGAGGCCATAGATGCACGGTGTTCAAGCGGGGTAGACCGTCCGTGTGCTGGAAGCAGCGCCATGCCAATTTCGCCAGCATTCCCGAATGTGCCTCTATAGAGCTCGCCCCCAAGGATCAAGCCTGCGCCAATGCCGTAGCCAACAAAAAGACAGACCGCATTTTCCAAACCATTCGCATGCCCTATCACTCGTTCTGCAGTCGCACAGGCGGCCGCATCGTTTTGCAGAGTAACAGTAAGTCCCGTTCCCGATGCAAGTGCATCAAGAAGCGAGAAGCGTTGCCAGGCGCCCATCATCCACGGATTACCATTCGCATCTTCTTCGACACCAAACGGACCCGGCATTGCAGCACCGAGCCCGACAAGCCGCGCCTCGGCATCCTTGGTTCGCAGCTGCAATTGTCGCCTCACCTTTTCGACGAGCTCGAGAACGACTGGCAACCCTACGGCTGGGCCTCCTGGAGGTAGAAATTCTTCCCTGCTTATCAAGACATTACCGACAAGATCGACGACGACCGCCCGCGTAATATGACGATCGATCTGCAGACCAATCGCGAATGCTCCCTCCTGTACCAAGCGATAGGGCGTCGAAGGCTGTCCGCGACCGCGGCGCACCGCCTCACTTGATGCAACCAGACCGTCAGCCTCCAATTCCTCCATGATGTTGGAGACCGTTTGCTTGGTCAGACGGGTGGCCCTCGCCAAATCGGCCCTCGACAGGGCTCCATTAAGACGCAAAGCGTCGAGAATGACACGGCGATTATAGATGCCGGTGCTCTCATGATTGGTTCCGCTTTTAGCTCTTATGGGTCGACTGTCCTGCATCACATTTTTCCTCTTGACACCAATAGAATATTGTCGAACTAATTAGTCAAGACAGTTGACTAAATGAAACCAAAAAGAGTTTCAGAGGGAACAGCTGGGCTCAAGTGCCCGCGAAAAGACTACGATTGACCGAACCAGACGTGCAACTTCCGACATCGGACGGTCGCTCTGGGTATCGAAAGATCGCTCGATCGACATAGAGGAGGCTTGTAATGTTTAATTCAGTAAGCAGATCACTGGCTGGTGCCACATTGGTGGCGGTAGCCTTCTCATCCCATGCTTATGCCGAGACAAAGCTAAACGCCCTGTTCATGGCTCAGGCTGCCTATAGCGAATCCGATGTACGAGCTATGACGGAGGCCTTCAGCAAGGCAAACCCGGACATCAAGGTTAATCTTGAATTTGTGCCTTATGAGGGCCTTCATGACAAAACTGTTCTCGCCCAGGGCGCGGGCGGTGGCTATGACGTCGTGCTTTTCGATGTTATCTGGCCTGCCGAATATGCTGAGAACAATGTTTTGGTCGACGTTTCCTCACGCATTACAGACAATATGAAGAAAGGTGTCCTCCCGGGCGCTTGGACTACAGTCCAGTACAATGAAAAATATTTTGGTATGCCATGGATTCTCGATACCAAGTATCTGTTTTACAACAAGGAAATACTCGAAAAGGCTGGGATAAAGACCCCACCTAAGACTTGGGACGAATTGGCGGAGCAGGCCACGATCATCAAGGACAAAGGACTAGTCGCCTCGCCCATTGCTTGGAGTTGGTCACAGGCGGAAGCAGTTATCTGTGACTATACAACCCTTGTGAGTGCCTATAGGGGCGATCTCTTAAAGGACGGTAAGCCTGCATTTCAAAATGGCGGGGGACTGGATGCTCTCAACTACATGGTTGCGAGTTATAATTCCGGCGTAAGCAATCCCAATTCGAAAGAATTCCTCGAAGAAGACGTTCGAAAGGTCTTTGAGAACGGCGATGCCGCCTTCGCACTGAACTGGACCTATATGTACAATATGGCGAACGACGCTAAGGATAGCAAAGTCGCTGGCAAAGTTGGCATCGTTCCTGCACCTGGTGTCGCTGGAAAGAGTGAAGCCTCAGCGGTTAATGGATCGATGGGCCTCGGCATCACTTCCGCAAGCCAGCACCCAGAAGAGGCCTGGAAATACATCACTTTCATGACTTCAAAGGACATACAGAACCAGTATGCAAAGCTGAGCCTTCCGATCTGGGCAGCGTCCTATGAAGACCCGGCTGTTACCAAGGGGCAGGAAGAACTCATTGCCGCCGCTAAGACCAGTCTAGCAGTCATGTATCCGAGACCTACTACCGCCAAATATCAGGAATTATCGACCGCCCTGCAACAGGCTATTCAAGAAACGTTGCTTGGACAGACAAAGTCAGAGGACGCGTTGAAAACCGCCGCCGAAAACAGTGGCCTTTAATCTTCTAGTGGGCAGTCAGCCTGCCCGCTAACCACATTTTTTATGGAGCAGCTTTGCAGTGTCTGGCACCGATCTGACCACTCGCGCGTGGCTTTTAATGCTGCCACTGCTTATCGTGATGACAGCCGTTATTGGCTGGCCTCTTATTGACACCATTAGGCTATCTTTCACTGATGCCAAGCTTGTGGGCACGGGCGGCGAATTCATTGGTATCGATAACTATACAAAAATGCTCGCCAATAGCGGCTTTCAGCGCGCTCTTATCACCACCACCTGGTTTGCTGTTGTGTCAGTCACAGCTGAAATGGTGCTCGGTGTCGCTGCCGCACTGCTTTTAAACCAGCAGTTTTATGGCCGATCAGTACTGCGCGCACTCATGATCTTACCATGGGCTTTACCAACTGTGGTGAACGCGACTTTATGGCGCCTAATCTATAACCCTGAATACGGAGCGCTCAATGCCGCTTTGACACAATTCGGATTACTTGATGCCTATCGATCTTGGTTGGGAGAACCGGGAACTGCGCTCACCGCACTCATCATCGCCGATTGCTGGAAGAATTTTCCGCTGGTTGCGTTGATTGCCCTGGCCGCATTGCAGTCTGTACCTCGTGAGATCACTGCGGCGTCACTCGTTGATGGTGCCGGACCATTCACGCGCTTCCGCATTGTTATTCTACCCTATCTTGCCGGCCCTCTGATGGTTGCGCTCGTGCTCAGAACAATTGAGGCGTTCAAAGTCTTTGACATTATTTGGGTGTTAACGCGTGGCGGACCGGCCAACAGCACACGAACATTATCTATCCTTGTCTATCAGGAAGCATTTTCATTTCAGCGCGCGGGTTCAGGTGCGTCCCTTGCACTGATTGTAACACTTTTGGTCACGATACTTGCGGTGGGTTACGCTACTCTTGTTCGCAAGGCTGCAGGGAGTGCAAGGTGATGGAGCATAGAAGTCGGATGTTCAGTTTCTTCATCTACGTCAGTGCCATTTTGCTGGCCGTCATTATTCTCGCGCCTGTCCTATGGCTATTTATAATGAGTATCTCGCCTCCTGCTGATCTCGTTACCAAGCCATTACGATGGTGGCCTCAAGACCCAGATTTGTCCCGCTATACTCTGTTGCTTTCAACTACCCCAAACAGCGCCGGAGCCGCCTTCGCTGCTTCTCTTTTAAACAGTATTATAGTTGCTTCCATATCTGCTGTTGTTGCGATTTTTCTCGCAGTTCCCGCTGGATTTGCCGCCTCGCGCACGCCGTCTATTGGCTGGTCGCTTTATATGGTGATCGCCACATATATGCTCCCGCCAGTAGCACTTGCGGTGCCGCTTTACATGGGCCTTGCCTATTTCGGTATGCTTAATAATGTCTTTGGCTTGGCATTGGTTTATCTTAGCATTCTAGCACCGTTTACCACTTGGCTGATGAAATCAGGTTTCGATTCTATTCCTGCAGAGATCGAAGCCGCAGCCATGTTGGATGGCGCTAACTTGTTCCAAACACTGAGGATCATCACTCTGCCCCTGGCGATGCCGGTTATCGCGACATCAGTGTTGTTTGCTTTCCTGCTGGCCTGGGACGAGTTCTTCTACGCTTTGCTCTTCACTTCCGATCAGCGCGCCAAAACACTGACAGTTGCAATAGCTGACTTGGCTGGCGGCCGCGTTTCCGATTATGGATTGATTGCAACCGCTGGCGTTCTGGCGGCACTTCCACCCGTTTTGATTGGCCTTGTAATGCAGCGCGCACTGATTTCTGGCCTGACCAACGGTGGCGTAAAGGGATGATGTATATGCCGAAACTAGCCACTCAGACGTCAACTGTTAAAATATTCTTCATCCTTGCCGCACTTTCGGGCGATTCATTACCAAAATGCATTATCGAGGAGACGTCTCCATGAGTGCTGTCGAAATCGAGGGCGTCCGCAAAAACTTCGGCATAGTGGAAACACTCAAGAATATTGATCTCTCGCTAGAAAGTGGCGAGTTCCTGGTATTGCTTGGGTCATCAGGCTGTGGCAAGTCGACCCTTTTGAACATCATAGCAGGCCTGTCCGATGCGACTAGCGGAGAAATTCGCATTGGCGGACGCTCAATTCTCGGTGTTCACCCAAAAGACCGCGATATAGCTATGGTCTTTCAATCCTATGCTCTTTATCCAAACTTAACGGTTGAACGAAACATCGGTTTTGGGCTGGAAATGCGCAAAGTGCCAAAGAACGAGCGCTACAAAGCAGTGCGAGAGGTGGCAAATTTACTGCAAATCGAACCTTTGCTTGCACGCAAGCCCGCCCAATTATCTGGCGGTCAACGACAACGTGTTGCTATCGGCCGGGCGCTCGTACGGAACCCGCAGGTATTTTTGTTTGATGAGCCACTTTCCAATCTGGACGCTAAATTGCGGATGGAGATGCGAACCGAACTAAAGCGGCTACACCAGCTGCTAAAGACAACGGTCATATACGTAACCCATGATCAAATCGAAGCCATGACACTTGCGACAAGGATCGCTGTGATGCGCGAAGGGCACATCGAACAGTTTGGTACGCCTGATGAAATCTATAACAAGCCAGCGAGCGTGTACGTGGCTTCATTTGTTGGGGCGCCGCCGATGAATCTACTCAATGTCACCGTGGCAGAAAATGGCTTTCAAATAGACGGAACCCCAATTGTGTTCCCCTTCGGCTCTCCACCATCATCTTTTAGTCGGGGACAAGAACTCATTGCAGGCATTCGTCCTGAAGCGCTTTTTCCAGATGTTTCGGGTTCATTGGAGGTAACTTGCGACGTTGTGGAGTTAACAGGCCCAGAGTTAATCATGACCGGGAGCGCTGGCTCACAACGCATTCTGGCGGCTTTTCCACCCCGCACCGTCCTTCGCGCTGGAGAGAGCCTTACACTTGGATTCGAACCAGGCTCCTGGCACTTTTTTGATCGATCAACCAAGCGGAGGTGTGACTCATAAGACTTTTTGTGGCTTCAAGAGATCGCCAAAACCAACGCGGCGGAGCATTTCAGCTCGGAGGCGATCAAGAACCGCAAAACCGACATTCGCTCCATCTTCAGTCGGATCATAGATCAGTCGGAATGGCTTTTCTCCAAATGGTGCATTTACGACGTCGACAATCATATCGGCAACCGGAGCCGGATCAGCGTCGTCGGGAACGATGGAAGCAAAAGCGCCCTGAATCTTAGCACCAAAGCCTGCATAAGGACCGTTATCATATTCGGCGAGGCGTTCGGTATCTCCAGGCCTTCCTGAATGGGCGAAATGATTAGTGCCCTTTGTGAACGCCCCAGGCACGATAATCGATGTTTCGATGCCCCAGCGTGACAGTTCACGTGCATATTGGACTGCAAGGGAATCCATAGCTGCTTTCGCCGCGAAATAAGGTGACAAATATGGCGGTGTACCGCCCGCCGTGCTGGAACTCGAAATCCATACAAGCAACCCTTCTCGCCTCGACCTCATATGAGGTAAGACGGCACGATTAATGCGCTGTGTTCCCAAGACATTTACGTCATACTGCTGTGCAAACTGATCGGGTGTGAACGCTTCCGCAGGCCCGAACATCATATGTCCTGCATTGTGTACAATGACATCAATAGCACCGGCTTCTGTCACTATATTCTCAATCGCTCGATCGACAGAAACTTCTGACTGGACATCAAGTTCAATCGGACGAATATCTATCTTCTGACGGCACGTCATCTCAAGCATCTGCGCAACGTTTACAGAATTTCGACCCGCGATATCACGCATGGATGCGTAGACAGTGTGTCCAGCTCGTGCAAGTGCCTCTGACGTCAGTCGACCAAAACCACTCGAAGAGCCCGTCACAAGTATGATCTTTTTGGGCATCTAGATTTCTCCATTGAAGCGCCACAGCGCATAATTGACAATGGAAAGAATGGCTTTTTTTATGACCGAATAATCAGGCATTTTTCGATATGACTATCCGATTAAGACGAACAATCACGACCGTCTATGGTTTGTGTGACGAGGTCTGGCGGCGCATAAGGGCATAAACCAGCAAAGCAGACAAGATCGCCAAGATCGCCGAAATAGTCAGTGCCGCTGAAAAACCCGTCGAGTATCCTTTCATAGCGATCACAGTTGCTGCTTCGTGTGCGGAAGGGTCAATTCCGGCAAGTGCAGCTGGCAAATCACCTGCCACAATCGCCTCGGCAAAAGCGGGCTTGCATGTTGGTTCAACACAGTCGACATGAATAAGTGCGGCTCTTACGACACTTGCGAGAATTCCGCTTAACACGGCAAACCCTAGGAGAATTCCGGAAAATCGGGATGTGGTGCTGATGCCCGATGCCATACCTGCTCTTTCTCTGGGAACCACCGCCATAATCGCTTTTTGCGTTTCACCATTGAGAAGCCCGCCACCACTACCCATAACCAACATGCCAAACATAACAGTGGACCACGCTCCATTCCGTGCACCCCAGGCAGTCAATAAACTACCTATACCTACAATCAGAAGGCCAAGTGAAAGGATTTCTCTCGAACCAAATCGCCTGCTGAGAAGCCGACCCACATTCGGAAAGATCAACATTGCGATGGCAAACGGAAACATCGCAAAGCCTGCTTGCAGAGCTGTTCGTCCAAGACCATTCTGAAGAAACAAAGGCAGCATGGAAGCCATCACCTGAGCACAGGCGGCATAGGCAAACATCGCCCATACCCCGCCAACAAACCGTGGATTGCGAAACAGGCTCAAGTCGAGCATCGGACGGCTTTGAATGGTCTCCGCGATCACAAACATTACGAGTGCCACACAACCGCCACCAAATCCCGTAAGTGCAACGGACGATAACCACCCATGAGCCTGCCCATTGATCAGCCCCCACGTTATTCCAAACATGGCCGCTGAAAAAGAAACAAATCCAAACGGATCTAGCCGCCGTGCGTTGGCGTCTCTGGATTCTTCGATCAGTCGCAGCGCGGCGACTGCTAACGCAATGCATATCGGTATATTGATGTAAAATGCCCATCGCCATCCCAGAGCATAAGCAATCACTCCGCCCAGAATTGGCGACAGAACCATCGTAAGGCCCATGATTGCGCCCCACATCGCCCAGGCGCGATTACGCGCCTCTTCCTGATGAAAAGTGTGCCCGATAATTGCAAGCGCTGGCGCCAGCATCAAGGCCGCACTTATGCCCTGCGCTGCACGTGCCAGATAAAGCGCTGCTGCTGAAGGAGCAGCGCCGCATAACCAAGAGGACAGCGCAAATGCTCCGATGCCGATCAAAAAGACCAGGCGACGGCCGAAGCGATCCGCAATTGCTCCTGCAGGCAGAAGCAGGGACGCAAAACACAACACATATGTACTGATGACCCATTCAACATCTGCGAAAGACGCACCGAAATCACGCGCTATTGTTGGCAAGACCACAGCAACGACGTTCGTATCCAGCACCGTCATGGCGCAACCGATAGAGGCGGTTAGCAGTGTTAAGGATGTATTCGCCTTCCGGCGAGCAACTGCGATGTCCAAAGTCATTTTATCAATGCGGCGATGCCGGCCTTCGCTATCTGTTCATCGTGGTCCGGTGTATCTGCCGAAACACCGATTGCGCCCACAACAGTTCCATCAACTGTAATAGGCACGCCACCTCGCATCATGACAAAGCCCTGCGCTGTTACCGCTGCTGGCCGCGAGCCATTGATTGCATCTTCCAGTGCCCCGCTTTCGCGTCGAAAAAGCGCCGCAGTCCGAGCTTTACCCGGAGCCAAATCCACACCTGCGAGAACTGAAGCATTATCCATTCGTTCCATAACGATCGGAAGTCCTTCAGCATCAACCACAGCAATCACGCATGGCCAACCATTGGCAGACGCCTTTGCCTGCGCAGCAGTTAGGATGGTACGTGCTGCCTCTAGCGTCAGATAAGGCTTGGTGGGAAGGTCAAGCGCTAAGGCGGGTGTGATGCTCATACCAATAAGGACAGCTAAAGCGATGCGTGATGACATTTGGTGGCTCCATTTAGAATTACGATGCCATCTAAGCTGATTGCATAATTTGTTTCATTCGTACTGTTTATGCTATTTATTAGGTTAAACCTAATTATCGAGGAGTTGAAAATGGAGCTTCGGCACCTTCGTTATTTCATTACACTCGCTGAAGAATTACATTTTTCTCGCGCTTCCGAACGTTTGAACATTGCCGCTCCGACGCTGACCGTCCAGATCCAGGAAATCGAACGCGTTCTTTCTGTGCGTTTATTCACCCGGACCAAGCGCTCAGTCACGCTCACATCAGCAGGCAAGGTTTTTCTCGATGAAGCCCGCCTCGTCCTCGACCAATACGCGAAGGCAGAAAGTGCTGGACGGCGTGCGGGGCGTGGCGAGATAGGAAGGATCGAAATAGGCTACGTTGGATCTGCGGCCTATGCTGGTGTCCTGCAAGAGCAAATTTCTCGGTTCACTGGCCGATGGCCGGGCGTCGATATCCGCGCGCGGGAATATCCTATGGAGGCTCTGCCAAAACTAATCGAAGAGGGACAGCTCGATCTCGGCTTTGTGCGACTGCCAATGGTCTACCCTTCTTCACTTCGATCACACATACTTCTCAGAGACGTATTCTGTGTTGCCGTTTGCTCTGGCCATCCCGAAGCAAAGCAAGACGCACCGTTATTTCCCCATGAACTCGCGGGATTGAAATTCGTAATGCCCGAACAAGAGCTTGGTACCTACGAAGTCGCTCACCGGGGCCGCTTTCCATTAGATGTCATAGCAAAGCCGGGCAGCCTTCTTTCTGTTCTCACACAGGTTTCGCTCGGTGCAGGCGTATCTGTTATTCCTAGTTCTGTGAGAAACGCTGTCAGGCTTCCAAATATTAAGTTCCGTTCTATTGCCGGAAAGCCAATTACATCTGAAATCGCAGTTCTATTTCGGGCGGAAGAAAGCGCACCATCGGCGCGCAATTTCATTCAACAAATAGTACAAACTCCGATCTCAATGCTGGGTGTTGAAGGTCAACGGCAGATGAGCTCCCACCCCACAAGAATTTAACTGATTAACCTCGCGAAAAATTGAGGCGAACTTGGTTTCTTTTTCCGCTTTCGCGGTCGACACGAGAATACAAGACCTTGAGAGTAAGTCGTAGAACTTTAAGTCCATTAACTCGATAAGCGCATTGGGCTAAGCTTGTTTGAAGAGCGTTTATCTGTGAAACATCGAGAGGCGTTGCATGACTGCTGAAACCAAGTCAGTACGTATCATACGGACGGTTATTGAAACACTGCGCCCGCAATTCAACATCGAACTTTGGGACGGTACGCGCATCGGAAACTTCGATGGTGCCTCACTTGTAATCAACGATCCCACGATAGTTCGCCAACTCATACTCAAACCCAACTATGATTCATTGATCGATATCTGGATTTCAGGCCGCGTCGATATTAAAAATGGCACGATTTTCGATCTGGCAAACGCAAAAATCGACGGCAAACTGAAGGAAAGGCTTAAAGAACTGCCAAAATGGCAGTTATTGAAGGATCTCCCGGCGCTGGTGTTCGCGGGTAAATCTGCGGCACGGGCCACCGTCGATGGCAAAGCCCCTTTTGTCAGCGGATCAAATAAAGAAGCGATCACGCATCACTACGATGTATCGAACGCATTCTATAAGCTGTTTCTCGATGAGCGCATGGTCTACACATGTGGTTATTTTACAGATTGGGCAAATGACATCGATCAGGCACAGCACGACAAGCTGGAACTGATTTGCCGAAAACTCCGTCTTCAACCGGGAGATCGGCTCCTAGATATCGGTTGTGGTTGGGGAGCACTGCTGATTTATGCCGCACAAAACTTCGGTGTCACCGGCACCGGCGTTTCCCTGTCCGAAGCTCAGACGGCGCTTGCGAGAGAGCGGATCAAAGCAGCAGGTCTTGAAGATAAGATTACAATCCACATTAAATCGTACACCGAGCTAGACGGCCAGTTTGATAAGATATCCTCGGTGGGCATGTTCGAACACGTCGGTATAGAAAATTACGACGGTTATTTCGACGCCGTGAACCGGCTTCTGCGTCCAGGTGGCCTTTACATGCATCACGCGATCACCCGCCGCATGAAGAAAAATAAGAAAGCCTTCAATCGCAAAAGTGCCGAACATCTCGCGTTGGTCAAGTATATTTTCCCAGGTGGAGAGTTGGACCATCTTGGCATGACCGTTGAAAATCTCGAGGGACACGGCTTTGAGGTTCATGACGTCGAAAACCTCCGCGAGCACTATGGCCGTACATGTCGGCTGTGGTGTGAGAGACTTTATTCAAATTTCGACAAGGCCATTGAGGAAATTGGCTATCCAAAGGCACGCCTCTGGGTGCTGTATCTAGCAGGATGTGCTTTGGCATTTGAACGAGGAACCGTTCAAATCAATCAGACGCTGGCCTCAAAGCGTAGACGCGGCATTTCGGCGGTCCCGCAAACGCGCGCCGATATCTACACCGACTTCGGCAAGGATTAAGAATTAAAAAACCTTCAGCGATCCTATTAAAGGATAATAAATTAGAGCGCCGATACTGTTCAGTTGGATCGGCGCTCTTATCATTATTTCAAGCGCATTTTTGGCTCTAAAGCCGTTTCACACTTTGCGGCGCGCGTATTAGTTCTGCTGCATTACATTGCGCCAGAGGTCGATACTGCCTTCGCCAGCGTGGGTATCGATTTCGTTGAGTTCTTCTTTGCTGAAGCTCAAGTTCTTGAGCGCATCGAGAGAGTCATTAAGCTGCTCCACTGTGCGCGCACCGACGAGTGCGGAAGTCACGCGAGTATCACGCAAGACCCATGCAATCGCCATCTGTGCCAATGACTGACCACGCTTCTGTGCAATCGCATCAAGCGCGCGAACGCGAGCAAGGTTATCTTCACTGAGCAGTCGCTCGTTGAATGAACCGCCTTTGGCGACACGTGCATCTTTTGGTACGCCACCGAGATATTTCGAGGTCAGAAGACCCTGCGCCAACGGTGAAAATGCAATACAACCCGCGCCTAGCTCATCCAGCGTTCCAAGAAGTTCCTCCTCAATCCATCGATTGAGCATCGAATAGGATGGTTGATGGATCAGAAGCGGAATGCCCTCTGCACGCAAGAGCGCTTCAGTTTCACGCGTACGCTCCGGATTGTAAGAGGAAACTCCGATGTAAAGCGCTTTGCCCTGACGGACCATCTGGACAAGGGCCCCAACGGTTTCTTCTAGGGGCACATCGTTGGTCGGGCGATGCGAATAGAAAATATCAACATAATCTAGCCCCATGCGTTGAAGGCTCTGGTCAAGAGAAGCCAACACATGCTTGCGCGAACCACCCCGTCCATACGGTCCAGACCACATGTCCCAACCAGCTTTCGTCGAAATAACCAATTCGTCGCGGTGATCGCGGAAATCTTTCTTCAAAACGTTGCCGAAATTCTCTTCTGCCGATCCATATGGAGGGCCATAATTGTTGGCGAGGTCGAAATGCGTGATACCACGATCAAAAGCCTGGCGAATGATGGCGCGTCCGGTTTCAAACACATCGGCACCGCCGAAATTCTGCCACAGACCAAGAGAGATCGGTGGCAGCTTCAGGCCCGAACGACCTGTGCGGCGGTAGTCGACACCTTCATATCGGTCTGCATTGGGAATATACATGTCGTCTCCATACGAAATTCATTTAGGCTTACTTGCCCGTCTTCCATGGCCATAAGTACGGGGTGATGATGGTTGAATCAATCACCATCAACTCAACGGATCATTGATCTCAAATCAACGATCAATCGGGCGTAATTCGCGAATTGTTTTGATCAGCATCTGAAGTCCACAGGGCAACTGGCGGCGGCTAGAATAATAGAAAGCCAGCGGCGGACCGAGAGAGGCCCATTCGGAAAGAATGATTTGTAACTGTCCGGTTTTCACATAAGGTTCAGCAAGTTTCTCCAAACAATATGCAATGCCAGTACCGGACAGGGCAGCAGCCATAGAGACATCTGTTGAGCCAGAAATCAGTGAGCCGGGAACATCAATCTGTAAGCTCTCATCCCCGCGATCAAACTCCCAATGGAAAATCTGACCGCGTCCTGTCCTTATTCTGATGCAGTTGTGGTTCATCAAGTCAGCCGGATGTTTGGGATGACCAGCACGCGTCAAGTATGCGGAGGATGCTACCGCCACCCAGTTCAATGGTTCACTGATTGCCACCGCGATCATATCTTCGGGGATAGAGCCTGCATATCTTAGCCCGGCATCAAAACCCTCTGCAGTGACATCGAGAAAGTTGTCATCGGCAGCAATTTCCAGCTCAATATTTGGATAACGCTCGCGGAAAACCGGCAAGACAGACTGAAGCAACAGCGGAACAGCGTCCTTGAGCACGTTGATGCGTACGCTTCCGGCAATGCCACTGAATTGTCCCTGCAGTTCTTCGATACCGCCGTTAATAATTTCTAGACCGGCGGCAACTTTATCGGCCAGTACCGCGCCTGCTGCAGTCGGAGCAACACTCCGGCTAGTTCGATTAAGCAACCGCACTCCAAGACGCGCTTCAAGCGCCTTCATTTTATGGCTTAATGCGGACACCGACAAATTCAGCTGATCAGCAGCTTTTCGGAAACTCCGATATCTTACAATCAGCAAAAAAACGGAAAGGTCGGAAAGATCGTTCCTATTAGTCACCATCTGGAAACACCTTGCCTCTCACTCTCTGGTGGAAGGATTAGACTGATTTTCTAACAGAGCCGCATGGTAGACCCAGAATTCTTCAATGTAGCCTCGCGCAAGCGCGTTGGGTGCTCCACTGCCACGCTGTATCGCAAGAAAACCCGCATCGAGAAAGACGCTAAATGGTTTTATTATCACACCTCTGCCGCGGAACTCGGTGGCAGATGATGGATCAATAATAGCTATACCAACACCTTCAGAAACCAGTGTTAAAGCCGTATGGGAAAGGCGCGTTTCTATTGTTGACGAGCGCACGATATCCGCCAAAGCCACTTCAACGCGCATCGCGAAAAGCGTGCCGGGCTCCAGAGTGATCATCCGTTCATTGACGAGATCTGATGGCGTGACACGATCAACATTTGTTAGCCTGTGCCCTTCTGGAATAGCGACGACGGCAGCAACCGGTCTGGTTTCGATTATGAAACCTGGTCTATCAAGCGGGCCATCTGCAAAACCGATATCGACACTGCCCGATGCCACGGCCTCAATGACCTGCGACGATGAAATGCCGTTCAGAGAAGCATGGATATTTGGATGATCTCGCAAAAAATGCGCCAGGAAACGGGGCATAATCCCATTTGCAAGCGCTGGCATCGCCGCGATGCGCAACATACCAGCATTTTGACGACGTACTTCTTCCGCAAACGCTTTGATGCGCGAGAGGCCGATGAAGGCACGTTCGACTTCCTGCATCAACGTAAGGGCTTCCTGCGTCGGCGTAAGTTGGTTACCTCGCCTGTCGAACAGCTTGAGTTTCGTAGCAAATTCAAAATCCCGAATGAGCCGACTGACTGCTGGCTGGGTAATCGCCATGAGTTCTGCAGCCGCCGTCATCTTTCCAGTCATCATTACGGTTCGAAATGCTTCCACCTGTCGTAGATTCATCGTTCCTCATAACATTTTGTTATTCTCGACGCTATTTTTCGAATTTGACTGTATCGAAGCGGACTGTCAAATCTTAAGAAAAATAAGCTGTGCGCTGAATGTTTCAGCAAAAGCACGGAAGGGAACAGTGTGGTGAGTGCGGTCAACGCTTATCTTGATCTTATGGGATTCACAGAAGCTGGCTGGGGCAAGGACATGCTCAAGGCCACGCTTGTGACAGTTGCTGTCGCATTGAGTGGCTTTGCTATCGGTGCCGTGTTTGGTAGCCTGGCTGCCGCTGCATCCTTCTCGTCTTTACGGCTCCTGCGATGGGTCTCGGATGGATACACGACATTGCTGCGCGGCATCCCGGATCTCCTCGTCATATATCTGTTCTATTTTGGAAGCAGCGCTGTACTTAGCAAGCTTGCGACTATGTTTGGCGCAACGGGCTTTGTAAGTGCGCCCGTTTTTCTGATTGGAGCGCTTGCAATCGGTGTGGTTTCGGGCGCCTATCAGGCTGAAGTTTATCGTGGAGCCGTTCTCGCTTTATCGAAAGGCGAGCTTGAGGCTGCACGAGCTTATGGCATGCCCTCGCATCTCATGTTTCGGCGCATCATTCTCCCCCAGGCTGCCCGCTTTGCCATTCCGGGAGTTGGTAACGTCTGGCAACTCGTGCTCAAAGAGTCCGCACTTATTTCGGTCGTTGGGCTGATCGAACTCATGCGTCAGGCTCAGATCGGAGCTGGTTCAACCCGCCAGCCGTTTACCTTTTTCCTGACGGCTGCCGTTTTCTATCTGCTGATCAGCTTCGTCTCAGGGAATGTCTTCCTGCAGGCTGAAAAGCGCGCGATGCGCGGCATCAAGCGGGCGGTATGAAGATGATAGACTTCCTGTTCATATATAACGCTTTTCTGAGCCTTTGCAGCGGAATACCCCTCACCCTGCAGTTGACTGGTCTGTCTGTTCTCATCGGTGCAATTCTTGCGACAGCGCTTGCATCCATGCGACTTTCGGGCTGGATATTGCCCGATCTCATAGCGCGCTTCTACATTTTTGTTTTCCGCGGCACACCACTCCTCGTCCAGCTCTACATCATCTATTATGGACTTAGCCAATTCCCTGAACTGCGCAGAAGCTTCCTCTGGCCGTTTTTGCGCGAACCTTATTGGTGCGCAGTTTTTGCGCTCGCACTCAACACTGCAGCTTACAGCGCCGAGATTATCCGGGGTGGAGTGCTATCGGTTCCTGCCGGACAGATCGAGGCAGCGCGGGCTTATGGAATGCAAGGTTTCACGTTGATAAGGCGTGTTTTGGCGCCACAAGCTTTGCGACAAATGCTTCCTGCCTACTCCAACGAAATCATTCTGATGGTGAAGTCAACAGCGTTGGCGTCAACCATTACCATGATGGAGGTGACGGGCCTTGCAGCAAAACTCATATCGTCCACTTATCGGCCCGTCGAAGTTTTCATTGCAGCTGGCGCCATCTATCTCCTGCTCAATTTTATTGTCAGCCGCCTTTTCAAGCTGATGGAATACCACCTTGCCGCCGCGCAACATCAGCCGCACTCGTCACTCGCGGCAGGAGAAAAAGCATGATCAAAAATTCCGCCGTACCGGCCGTAGAAATTAGTGGCCTTGAGAAAAGTTATGGCGCGCACAAGGTTCTGCATTCCATCTCTTTTCAGGCTCATCAAGGCGAAGTTATTTCCATTCTCGGCGCTTCGGGGTCAGGCAAATCGACCTTGCTTCGTTGCATTAACATGCTGGAAATTGCGCTCACAAGCAACGATGGTTTTCCAGTCGTTCAATCTGTGGTCTCATCTCACAATCCTAGAGAACCTCATTGAAGCACCAGTCCACGTGCAAAAACGCGATCGACGCGAATGTATTTTGGAAGCGGAGGCACTCTTGGAACGCGTCGGGATCGCGGAGAAGCGAAATTTTTATCCAGCTCATCTTTCTGGTGGCCAGCAGCAGCGCGCGGCTATTGCGCGCGCGCTTGCTATGAAGCCCAAGATCATGCTTTTCGACGAGCCCACGTCAGCTCTTGATCCTGAGCTTGTCGCTGAAGTCCTTAAAGTCATGCGTGATCTGGCAGCGGAAGGCCGCACCATGCTTGTTGTGACTCATGAGATGGCCTTTGCCCGTGATGTCTCCAACCGCATTCTGTTTTTGCACCAGGGGTTGATTGAGGAGGACGGAAACCCGGACGAGGTTTTCACAAGCCCGAAAAGCGACCGGTTCCGCCAGTTTATTTCCCGACAATAAAACTGAAAACAAACATCAAAATCAAAAGAGGTGAACACATGAAATTCAAACCCATCCTATGTGCCGCAGGTTTTCTCGCATCTGTCCAAATGGTACATGCTGAAGATACCATTCGTATCGCAACCGAAGGCGCTTATGCTCCGTGGAACTTCTCCGGCCCAAATAATGTTCTCGAGGGCTTTGAAGTCGATCTCGTCAAGGAACTCTGCGAACGCATGAAAACCAAGTGCGAAATTGTGGCGCAAAACTGGGACGGTATCATTCCTTCGCTCACAGCGGGTAAGTATGATACCATCATGGCTGCGATGAGCATCACGCCAAAACGTGAAGAAGTGATCGCGTTCTCGGCTCCTTATGCTGCGGCAATCAATTCCTTCACCGTGATGGGTGATAGTGGTCTTGATGATCTGCCCGATACTGGCAAGCCCCTTTCAGTTGATTCCGAAGCTGCAAAGCCAGTGCTTGAAGAAATTGCCAAAAAAATCGAGGGTAAGACCGTTGGCGTACAGGGCTCGACGACTGCTTCCGCATTCATGGAACAGTATTTTCCAAAAGACGTGGATGTGCGGGAGTATAAGACCACTGAAGAACACAATTTCGATCTCACCAGTGGTCGCCTTGATGCTGTGCTTGCCAATGCGACTGTGCTCGCTGCAGCCCTTGAAAAGGAAGACATGAAGGGTGCTAAGCTCGCCGGCCCGCTCTTTTCTGGCAAAGTGTTTGGTATGATTGGCGTCGGCTTGCGCAAAGAAGATACCAAACTTAAAGCGCGCTTCGATGAAGCCATTCACGCGACAGTCGCTGATGGAACCGTGAAAAAGCTTTCCGAGAAATGGTTCAAGGTCGACGTCAGCCCTCAGGAATAGTTTTACAATCCGGCACTTCCCGTTCTGGAAGTGCCGATCTGCAGGCATATGGACTGAAAACATGCGCAGACTCCCCGATCAGGATCTTGTCATTATAGGAGCTGGCCTTGTCGGGTCAGCGCTCGCTTGGGGTTTGGCTCGTTCAGGGCAACGCCCGTTGCTACTTGATGGAGAAGATCTCTCACTTCGCGCGTCACGCGCCAATTTCGCGTTGATCTGGGTTCAGGGTAAAGGGCTTGGAGCGCCGCATTATGCGCGATGGACGATGCAAGCGGCGCAGCTCTGGTCCCAGTTTGCAGCCGAGCTCAAAGAAACATCAGGCATTGATGTTGTGCTGAGACAGCGTGGTGCATTTACATTTGCGCTTACTGAGACCGAGTTGGAAAATGCAAAAACCGACACGGAGATGGTAGCCCGCGAGTTGGGCACGGATGCAGCAACTCATAGCTTGTTAAATCATAGCGAAACCGCACAGATGGTACCTGCTATCGGACGCGCAGTGGTCGGTTCCATCTATTCACCGTTAGATGGCGATGTGAATTCTCTCCGCCTATTTCGGGCTCTTCACACCGGAATGGTCAATCTGGGTGCGATTTATGAACCACATTGTGATGTGACTGAAATCACCCCCCAATCAAACGGTTTTCTCGTCAAGGGTGTCTGGGGCCAAGTGTTTGCCCAACGCGTAGTATTGGCCGCCGGAACCGGCAATAGCAGGCTCGCACAAATGGTCGGCATTGATGCGCCAACCACCCGCAGCAAAGGCCAAATTCTCGTTACAGAAAAATGCGCGCCATTCTTTCCATATACGTCGGCCACGCTCCGCCAAGCTGACGAAGGTGGAGTGATGATTGGCGATAGTCAGGAAACCCACTCCGACAGTATCATGACAAATCAGGACATCAGCACAGTGTTAGCTGACCGCGCGATGCGAACTTTCCCTTGTCTTGGGAGTGTGAATGTTATTCGAAGCTGGGCAGGATTTCGCGTGAAGACGCCGGATGGCTTACCGATCTACCAACAATCGGAAAAGTATCCGGGGGCATATATAGCCATGTGTCACTCAGGCGTGACGCTTGCAGCAAATCATGCCTTGATTATTGCTGACCAAATCGCCACCCAACAAAGAACTCTGGCTGACCACGCTTTTTCAGCGGAGAGGTTTCATGTTCAGACAAACTGAAAAATCGATTGATACCGTCGCTATCACATTTGATGGAATGCCTTTTGAAGTCGGCGCAGGGCAGACGGTAGCTGCAGCACTTCTGGCACAAGGCATTAACGCCCTGCGTAAAAGTGTGGTGGGTAATCAACCACGGGCACCTTACTGCTTGATGGGTGTCTGCTTCGAATGTTTGGTGCAAATTGATGGCGTTGAAAACCGACAGGCCTGTATGACTGTGGTCCGTGAAGGCATGAGTATCTCGTCACAGACCGGCGCTCGTAACCCTGGCCGGGACCTCTAATAATGGCGATCAAAAAAACCAACGACATAAGCAATGTAGATCCGTTTTATGATGTGGCCATCGTGGGTGCAGGACCCGCAGGCTTGGCAGCCGCAACAGAAGCGTCAGCTCGAGGCGCCCGAACAATTCTTTTCGACGAAAACCCAGCGGTCGGCGGCCAAATCTATCGCTCCATTGAAAACAACACACCTTCAAGGCGTGCATTTCTGGGCAAGGATTACTGGCGCGGCAAAGCCATTCTAACTGCCTTTCTTGCAAGTGACACCACTTATGTCGGACAGGCGCTTGTCTGGAGTGTCGAACAACAACGCCAGGACAAGACGAATTCAGCGGAACTACGCGTTTCCAAAAATGGTCAAAGTCGCATCGTGCGCGTCAAACACGTTATCTTCGCGACCGGTGCCCTTGAACGTCCGATGCCTGTTCCCGGATGGACGCTCCCTGGAGTTATGACAATTGGTGCTGCGCAAATTGCTTTGAAAGCATCCGGGCTTCTGCCGGACGCAAAAGTGGTTTTGGCAGGCACGGGTCCGCTGCTGTATCTTTTTGCCGCGCAAGTATTGGAAGCAGGTGGAACCGTTGCAGCCATTCTTGATACCACGCCACGCAGAAACTGGACCAGGGCGATGCCTTATCTGCCCTCGTTTCTGCTGTCTGCTTACGCTTTCAAGGGTTTGTCTCTGCTCAACAAGGTTCGGCGCTTCGTGCCCATTCATTCGAATGTAGAAGCAATTGAAATATTGGGTGTCGATAAAGCAACAGGCGTGCGATTCACAGCCAAAGGCTTGACGCAAGAGGTCGATATCGACAGCATCTTTCTTCATCAGGGCGTTATTCCCAACAACAATCTCAGCAATGCTACCGGATGTGAGTTGGTATGGAACGAGCGTCAGAAATGCTTCCAGCCAAAACTCGATGAGTATGGTCGTTCATCTCTGGAAACGGTTTTTGTGGCTGGTGATGGCGGTGGCATCGGAGGTGCACTTGTAGCGGAAACTTCGGGGCGCATTGCAGCTCTTGCGGTTTGTCGCGAGCTTTTCACTGACAAAAGTGCAGAGATTGGCAGCGCCCTAACCGCAGCAAAGCGTAGCCGCCGGAAGCTTACGCGCGGGCGGAGTTTCATCGATACGCTTTATCAACCAAGCCTGACATTTCGTGCACCCATTAACCGTGCGACTATTGTTTGTCGCTGCGAGGAAGTGACAGTTGGTGAAATTCGCGACGCTGCGGCTCTTAATGTCGCCGGCCCAAATCAGCTCAAAACCATGCTGCGTTGCGGCATGGGGCCGTGCCAGGGACGCATGTGTGCAGCAACCATTACTGAAATCCTAGCCGATACCCAGCATCGTACGCCTGAGGCAGTGGGTACTTACCGACTGCGTATGCCGGTCAAACCTGTGCCGCTTCGTGAGATTGCCGCACTTCCTCATACCCCCGACGCCATTTTCGCAGTCACTGGCGAAAATCCGGCTGAACTCTGACTTCCAATGAAAGGACTTTAAAATGACAGAACGCCATCTCCGCACCCCGATCATGCACCGTGTGGTCGAGCATAACGGCATTGTTTATGTCGGCGGTACCACCTGTGATGACGAAAATCTCGATATGGCGGGCCAGACACAGGAGATATTGACGAAGATCGACAAATATTTGGCTGAAGCCGGAACCGATAAAGCCAAACTGCTGACTGCGACCGTTTTTGTTACAGACCTCGAATTGAAACCTCAAATGGATGTTGTCTGGAAGGCGTGGGTTGGACCTGAAGATCTACCAACCCGCGCGACGGTTGGTGTAGCTGATCTGGGTGGTGACACACTTATTGAGATCGTCGTTTCTGCTCATAAGTAAGCGCTCCGCCCAAGCTCGGCTATCCACGTATCCATTCGCGTCAAAGCGCGAATGGATACAAAATAAGTGTGCTCACTCCGGCACATAAGCCTCACCACCAACTTCTACAATCTGTTCTTCATTCAGCAAACGGTGCCAGTGCGAATATAACACCTGATTGGCACGTGGAAGTTTCAATTCCTAGCGCAAAAAGCGATTGATCATGCGAATTGAGTTATGTCGCATCCGCCCCAGAAAAACACAGTGACGAAATCTTCGGACCAATTGACGGACACCAATGCATCAGGAAGAAGTATTGTCATTCCTGCTATAGCTTTTTCGCGCAGAAGCCATCGAACTTCAACTCCTGGCGGCGACTTTAATGAATGCTATACTTTTTGCATGCCGGTTACGAACCGGGATGTTTGCAGAACGACCTGCCTAACATGACACTTTATGGTACGGAAGCCACGCTTTATGTACCCGAGCCGAATATCTTCGATGGCATTGTGCGGATTACCAATCAAAAGGAAGCGGCTGGATTGCCTGCGTGGGATCATCCACTCGGACCGCCAACCCGCACGGAAAACAGTGGCCGCATGGTTGCTGACTATCGATCTGCGGGTCTTGCTGACATGGCGCAGGCGATCATCTGAGATCGCCCACATCACTGCAACGATGAATTCGCGCTGCATGTGGTTGAGGTCATGACAGGCATTCTGGCGTCAAGTGAGCAAAAACACTTCGTTGAAATGACCACAACCTGCAAACGTCCGGAAGCACTCGGGTCAGAGGCAGCACAAAACCTTTTGGCGCAGCAAACGTTACTCTCTGAAGACCACAGTTAAGAGCACTGCAAAAGAGCGTCTTTAGGCGTTCGTCTATGTTCGTTAACAGACGCCCGGTCCTGTGCCGCCAGACCAGAACTGATTATTGGTTTCAAGCTCAGCACCACCCTGCATGACGGACAAGGCTTGCTTTAGATTTATGCAGATTCAAACGGCCTGAGGTTTTGATGAACGAACGTCAGCCGGCCGGTTAAATTCTAATCTTCCAGATTGCAAAACGGCAAGAGGCTCAGCTTAATCTCAATTGGGTTTAGAATATTCTCATTTTAGAGGAGTAGAATGCTTCTGCATATGTTTCCGGTGCGCGGCATTCCATACCGCGCAAACGCGCAATTCCACGAAACGTTTCTCGATCAAACCAGTCTTTGGATCGCTGAGTGCCGAAGTTTTTTATCAGCAGGTCAATTTTCTTCTCCATAACCGCAGCCGACAAAGCGACGTAAGCGTTCGGGCGCCCCAAATCGCCGTCCCACTTGGGAATTTCATATTCCAGAATTAGCTGGTCACGGAAGATATTCCATGTGACCTCGTGCACGGTTCGGTGATCTTGATGGGCATCCCCACGACTATGTGTAAACACGATATCCGGCTCGCTTGTGCTGCGTAGCCCTATCAGCCATTCTTTGATAGCCCTGCTCTGAGCAGGAAAATAGCTGTCCTCAAAGTCCCTCAAATGAATTCTGTTATTTTGCGTTCCGGCAAGAAAATTACACGCAGAAGTTTCTGCTTCTGCGTGCCGCTCTCTTCCACCAGACAAAACGCACCAATCCACCTCTAGAGGTATCCCCATTTCGATCAGACTTAGAAGGGTTCCGCCGCATCCAATCTCGATATCGTCTGAATGTGCGCCCAGACATAACAGTCTGAGCGGCCTGCCAAGCTGTGTTAGTGAACACAGGTCAATCATAGTGCGATCGCAATGTTAGCTGCACTAATCTCTGTCTTATGCTTTTTCCAGGGCATATCTCCTTTTTCGACCATGTCTTCGAGAGTCTGCCAATCTCGTAGCGTATCCATGGAACGCCAGAAACCCTCGTATTTATAGGCCATAAGCTGATTGTCGGCGATCAGGCGGCTGAACGGTTCCAACACGAGTTCCTCGCCTTCGCGCATATAATCGAAGATCTCTTTGCGAAACAGAAAATAACCACCGTTTATCCAGATATCGGAGGTGTTGGACGTTCTGAATGCGCGCACGTCACCACCCTCTGCGATATCAGCAAGATGATATGTCAACGGCGGGCGAACGGCCAGAAAGCAGGCCAATTTACCACTCTTTCGAAAACGATCCGTCATATCGTCAAGGTCGACGTCACTAAGACCATCACTGTAGTTTGCGAGAAACATATCCTCGTCCTCGACGTGAGCACGCGCACTCCACAATCTTTCACCGATGTTTCGCCAGATGCCAGTATCAAGCAGGGTTACACTCCAGTCACGATCGACCTCTTCGAGCAAACGAACATTACGTCCGCCATCAGAAACTACACAATCCGCGAAGGTTTGAGGTCGTATACTGAGGAAAAAGTCTTTGACCACATTTGCCTTATATCCGAGGCACAAAACGAAGTCGTTGTGACCGTAGTCAGAATAATACTCCATTACGTGGTGGAGGATCGGCTGATGACCAAGCGGGATCATCGGCTTGGGGACATTCTCTGAATATTCCCTTATACGGGTGCCAAGACCACCGCAGAAAAGAACCACTTTCATAACTAGCGCTCCTCTGTGAGTAATGCCGGATCGATCAGTGTGACATGCGGGATTGGTATGATAAACTTTCCGCCCCATTCAACAACGTGCTGCATCTGACGAATAATCTCATCCTTGAAGTTCCAAGGTAGGATCAGAATATAGTCGGGCTTATAGCTATCAATCATCGAGGTATCATAGATAGGAATATGCATTCCGGGAGTGAAACGCCCGTGCTTGTAAGGATTACGGTCCACAGTGAAATCGAGAAAGTCGGTTCCAATTCCGCAGTAGTTCAGGAGCGTGTTGCCTTTTCCGGGAGCTCCGTAACCGCAAATGCGCTTACCTGAATTTTTTGCAGCTATCAGAAATGACAGCAGATCACGCTTCGTGCGACGTGTCTTTTCAGAAAACTGTTCGTATGTAGCAATTTCGTTAAGACCGAACGTTTGTTCACGTTTTAAAAGTGCCGCAACGCGTGGCCCTGCTTTTCGTCTACTGGCATTGTGAGCGAGATAAACACGGAGTGAACCGCCGTGTGTCGGCAACTCTTCAACGTCAATCACCTTGAGGTGGTGACGATGAGCCATGTAGCGGATAGTAAGAAGTGAAAAATATGAGAAGTGCTCATGATAAATCGTATCAAACTGGTTTTGCTCTATCAGATTGGCCAGATGTGGAAACTCAAGAGTAATAACCCCTTCGGGTTTTAGCAGAATCTGCATACCGCGAACAAAATCATTAAGGTCCGGAACCTGTGCCAGGACATTATTTCCAATAATGAGATCAGCTTTCCCGCCCTCCCCGACCATCTGCGCCGCAAGGGTGGAACCAAAAAAGTCTATACGGGTAGGCACGCCCTTGGAAATCGCGGCCTTTGCCACGTTGGCAGCGGGTTCAATTCCCAGGATTGGAATACCCTTGGGCAGAAAATGCTGAAGTAAATAGCCGTCGTTGCTTGCGATCTCAACAACAAAACTGTCACTCTTGAGGCTCAGTTTTTCGGTAATTTCGTCACAATAAACCCGAGCGTGATCGACCCAGCTTGTAGCATAAGAAGAGAAGTATGCGTATTCTGTAAAAATATCGGCAGGACTGAAATATTCTTTTAGCTGAACCAGATAGCAATGGTCGCACACAAAAGCATATAACGGATAATACGGCTCCATGTGATCAAGTTGTTCCGCAGTGAGAAAGCTCTCGCACGGCGGAGACATTCCAAGATCCACAAATGTGTGTTTAAGAAGCGTCCCGCACAAGCGGCAACCTGCCTGCTCTCGAGCCATGCCTGCACTCCGCGTTATGCCCGGCGTTTGGATGGTCATACGATATACCTCGCCCTGCCCGGTCCCTTATGGGTATGTGGGTTTGAATTCCGTTCGATGCCGGACGATCAAAATTACTAAGTTTGCTATACTTTTCCGAGACTGTAATGAGGGGCGAGCAGTACATACGATCGGGCGCCCCCATCATCCGTCGATTGATCCCGGACAATCCCCCTAAATCCACCCTATGTCGATGTTGGGGTACATCACTACGCCTTTTAGGTAGCTAGACCTTAATCTTAGGGTCAGTTCGATGACCCGAAAACGACACTATTCCCCAACCATGGAACTGTCAGAATGGGCGTACAGAGTGATCCGAGGCAAATAATGCGATTTACCCCGCTTAAGATAGACGGTGCCTGGTCCGTTGAACCAGAGAAGCTCGAAGATGAGCGAGGCTGGTTCGCCCGTGTCTATTGTGAGAGCGCATTTGCCAAACGGAAAATGGAAACAAATTTCCCACAACACAGCCTGTCTTTCTCCCGCGAAAAAGGAACTCTGCGCGGGCTTCATTATCAAAATGAACCACACTCCGAAACCAAACTTGTTACATGCTTACAAGGTGTGATCTGGGACGTCCTCGTCGATCTGCGACCGAATTCACCTACCTATCGACGTTGGACCGGATTGGAGTTGTCGTCGGAAAATGGTGTGCAACTCTACATTCCTGAAGGCTGCGCGCATGGTTTTCAAACACTCACAGACGATGTGCTGCTGCGCTACATGATCTCTCGCCCTTATGCGCCTGATTTTTCAACAGGACTACGATACGACGACCCAGCTCTTGGGATTCCATGGCCCGATCAGCCAAGCGTTATGTCGGAAAAAGACAGAAGTTGGCCTCTCCTCTAATCACTGCAGAAATTCGTTCAACCACTGAGAACTTAAAGCGCCGTCAATAAACCGGCATCACGAAGCCGGTCTGCGGCATCCGCTAACTGTCCGAACGGCAGCTCGGCACGCTCAGCCATGTCGAGGATCGAATGATCACCGTCGGCCAGATTGAGCACCCATAACATGGACATCGCATTCTTAGCCGCATTCCGATCCCCTCCGGTGCTACCGTAAAGGCCTCGACGACCAAGTTGTGGCTCGCCCTTTGGCGACATATTGAGTGGCGTCCAGTTACGCTCTGCTATCTCAATCGCTTGGATAATAAGATTGTAAGATTGTTCCAGATAGTTGGGTTTGATAAAATCCAGATTGTCGGCGGAGGTATGATACTCAGCAAACTCCCCATAGAGACTGCGTTGAAACAAACCAACCGGCAGATTGAAACCCGGAGAGCAGAATTGCCGCTCGTCATATCCATATGGCCAAAAATCATGAACTTTTGCCTCTGGAAGATCGGACCCGTCCAAAATTTGGGTCATAATGCGATCGATTTCCGAATTGCCACGGCGGCTTCGCTTATAGTTGGGCCCGCCGCTATCGCCAACGCACGACAACACAAGGCCATACTTCACAAGTTTCAAATTCTCTTCGTTCTGTTTAAGCCAGGCGAGAGCCCCAAAAGTCGCAGGACCGAATAAAAGTCGGTATGTGAAATGTGTCTTTCGCAACTTCAATACTTCACCCAGACGCGTAAGTAGCGCTATTCCTGAGCAGTTGTCGTTGGCAAGTGAAGGATGACAAAGATGTGTTGAAAGTAAAAAGGTTTCATCAGTTTCGCCTTTATGGATGAATTCGCCAAAAATGAGAGAGCCATCCCGCCGCTCGGCATTAATCACCACCTCGTAAATCTGGTCCTCCATCTGCATAAGCGCATTATGTGTCATGCAGAAACCCCAGGCTTCCGTATGATAGCACGTGCGATAGGGGATCAGATCGGGCTGGTCAGGGAGCGTGTGGATATGTCCTTTCAACTCGTTTAATGTAAGTTTGGTGTGCACTGGCACGCTGAAATTGACCACGTGCAGATTATGTTCCGCAAAATCAACAAAGCGGCGTCCCGCAGTATCCATAATATATGCGTCACGGATCAGCCACTCCTGCGGAGCCTGCCAATCAAAAAGCTGAGTGCCGGTAGGAATTGTATGAATTTTCAAAGGCAAATGTTCACTGATGATGGAGAGCGTTTCGCGCACACCGTCACCAGTGAGACTACGGCAAATTGGGAAGAGCCGCGAAGCGAGCTCGTAGATGCTCATTCCACATGAAGAATGTATTTCAGAGCGTTTAATCTGCGGGCTTCCTACTCTGGTATCCATTATGCAGTTACCCGAAGCGGTTGTAGATGTTCATCTACTCTACGCAGATTGGCATCGAGCACACCTTGAGCAATCAGCTTTCGAATATGAGCTATACGCTGGAACCGCGGACCTTCAAATTCCTCTAGCGTCAATGAAGACCGGCTATAAGCCGCTAGAAGCTCCTGAGCACCAGCGACCGCATCCCATTGCGGCTTAGCCTCTGGCAGAACGCGCGCCAGTTTTTCAAAACTAACCCGATAAGAACGCGTATCAGGGCCTGCGTCATCTGCGTATTCTATCCGGCAATCAGGGACATTGTCTGCAACAATGCTGGCGATATCGCGAATGCGATAATTATGTTCGGTCGAGCCCACATTGAAGGATTCATTAAACACCTTATCTCGCGGTGCTTCCATTGCTGCATTAAACGCACGCGAGATATCTCGGATGTGAACTATCGGCCGCCAGGGTGTACCGTCTGATTTGAGATAAATAAGCCCCTTTGTGACTGCCCAGGCAACCAGATTATTGAGCACTATGTCGAACCGCAGAAATGGGGAAACGCCGTAAGCCGTCGCCGGTCGAAGATAGACCGGACAAAAACTGGTATCTGCCAAGGCTCGTATTTCCCGTTCCGCTCTCACTTTGGAACGGCCATAAGCAGTAACGGGCTTAAGTTCTCCGGTTTCATCAATCAAATCAGCATCACTGATGCCGTAATTGCTGCAGGATGATGCAAACAAGAACCTGGCAACACCGGCTGATTTAGCTGCTTTTGCCATAGCCACACTGGCATGATGATTGATCTCATAAGTGAGGTCTTCGTTGAGATTGCCCAGCGGATCGTTGGACAGCGCTGCTAGATGAATCACAGCGTCGAAGCCTTCCAGATCTCGTGGCGACACATCACGCACATCCTTGCGGATTGTCGGGACATTGAAGACCGAACCTCCCTCTTCAAAAAGACAGTGCTGATACAGGCCGATGTCATAACCCGAGACATCATGTCCCGCATTAATCAATGTCGGCACCATCACCGATCCAATATAGCCCTGATGTCCTGTAACAAGTACCTTCATGTCCGGTTCCTCAACTAAAAACATGGAACTAAGGTAGCGGGCCTGACTTGAAGGGACGAGTTAACCGAAGGCATGTTTACTTCGGACAAGCGTTGAAATCAGACGCGAAAGGTCGTGGAGACTACCTCTTTTGGATGAGCTGCAACTGTTCAGGACTGCCGATTACCAGAATCCAGTCGCTGTTATTTACGTTCTTGCGGTCTTCGGGTGCCGGATAAATGCCAAATTCACCGTCGATTTTCGGGCTTTTTGATGTCAAAATTTTGACCGAACTTGGATCGACCCATATGGCTTCCTGGCCATTAGCAATAGCATTTCGCTTCACTTTGAAACCGTTAGCATCGCCATAGATAACGATCAGACTGCGATCTGGCAAAGCTGCTGCATAGCTTTCATCAACGCCGGAAATCTCATTATCGCGATCTGGCTTCAATTGTGACCACGGTATCTTATCGAAAATCGCTTTCATGACTGACATTGACCGCGCACCGGGACTGGCCAGTGCCTCTTGCCATTTCTGATCCGAGGTGAAGACGCCGGGGCCAGTAAAGTGCCAGGTGGGATTGTTGCCAAAGAATTGCCCAGCCGCACCACCTAAAAGCGCGCCATAAGCATTGCGGCGTATCATGCGTGCGGTCGTCTCACGCTCGTACTCATAGGCCCCTTCGAGTAGGATTACCGGCATCCTGCTTGATTTGCTGCGGTCGAGGATCGTTTTGTGAATATCGTTATATGTATAGACCGTATCGATCACCAACCAGTGCTGATCTGCCCATAGCTTGGCAGTCTTTGTATCGCGTCCCGAATGAACGGTTTGCAGTGCATGAGGAGAAATCGCTGCAATTCCTTCTGCAAGCTTTGACACGAGTTCTCGATCCGGCGCATCAAAATCACCGCCCAACACCCAGACGATGTTGGGGAATTTTGAGAACCTTTGCGCGATGGCTTTGCCGTAAGCTTTCATTTTCTCAGGGCCTGCAGCCTGTGCTTCAGCGAACCAGCCCTGATCGCCACCATTTACGCCGAGATAGGCAGGCGCGAGAAAGACCACCAGCCCAAGCTTCTGCGCCCGTCCAATTATCCATGCAGCATGATCAAAATATTTCGGATTAAGCGCACCAAAGGCCTCGTTTGCGAAAGGCAACTCGCCATACGCATTTCTTGGCGGATTGCTTGAAAACTGACGTTCGATCAGATTGACCAGAATGGCATTAAAACCGCGTTCGCTGCGATCAGCCAGATAAGTTTCGACATCGTTTCGCTTCAGTTCCGCGATCAACGACCAGGCCGTGTCGCCATGCAACAAAAACGGCTTGCCTTGAGCGTCTTCAAAAGTGCGATGATCCTGACTTACTCTGACAGGGAAAACATTCTCGGCTTGAGCCACTCCTGTCAGAAGCAGCAAAAAGCACAAAATGAAACCTAATCGTGAAGTTCTCATCGCTTAGCAGGCGGATATGATGGCGCATCATTAAATCGGCGATATACCACCTGTGACGGGCGCCCAGTAAGATAATTATCGACACCGTCATTAAGTGCCCTGGCATAGACACCAAGTGCTCCATCAATTGCGTCGACGGTACGTGCAATATCCGTGTCACTATGCGTGTAGCTTACAACGAGTGACGGCATGAGAACACCTCGCCTGATCGTCTCTTGAAGAAGAAGTGTCCGCAGCGCCTGAGATGGCTGTCCATTCTCATCGAGAGTTGCGTAAGCCAGACAGCAAGGGCGTCCAACCAACCGAACATTTTTTTCTAATCCATACGCTGAAATTACTGCATTAACCCCTTCTGCAAGCCTCCGACCCTGCTCGTAAAGCCGCTCAATCACCGGTTCGTCACGATAGACCTTCATGGTGGCAATTGCAGCTGCCATGGAGTGAGTTTCAGCGCCGTGGGTGGTCGACAGCAAAAATACGCGGGCAAAGTCGGTTTGTGTAAGCCCACCTAGCTGCATATACTCGGCTTTTCCTGCGAGTGCCGAGATTGCAAATCCATTTCCCAAGGCTTTGCCAAAGCACGACAGATCAGGCTCTATGTCATAAAGCTTTTGCGCCCCGCGCATATGCCAACGAAAGCCCGTTATCATCTCATCGAGGATAAATAGGGCACCGTTTTCATGGGCAATTCGTTTTGCTTCGTGCAAGAAACTATCTTGGGGTTCATCCATCCGCGCTGGTTCAAGAATGAGCGCTGAAATCATGCCCGGATAATTTTCGAACAAAGCCTTTACGCTGGCAATATCATTATAACGAAAGGTAGCTGTCAAAGCGGACACTGATGCAGGAATACCCGCATTCATTTTCGTCGTCCCAATGAACCAGTCGTCAGTCGAGAAAAATGGGTGGTCGGCACAACACGCGATCATATCGCGGCCGGTATAGGCACGCGCCAGACGCACGGCCGCTGAGGTAGCGTCCGACCCATCCTTGCAGAATTTTACCATCTCAGCTCCCACGATTAATTCAAGAAAGCTCTCAGCGCATTCAATTTCTATCGCGCTCGGCCGGGTAAAGTTGCAGCCATCCTGCAACGCATCCCGGACTGCATGCAGCACTGGCGGATAGGCATGTCCGAGACCCACGGAACGATTGCCCATTCCGTATTCAATATATTGGTTTCCATCGACATCAAACACGTGCGAGCCTGAACCACGCTGTATGAAACCCGGTGCCAGAACTGGATATTGATCGTCGCCTTTGGCATAGGTATGACATCCACCCGGTATGAGAGCGTGTGCCTTGCTTCTGAGCACTTGCGAATTGCGAAACCGGGATGTGAAAAGGTTCATGACCTTGTCCCTTTGTTATTTACCAGTTTTGACGATCACACTGTGGACCAAGCTGTGTTCAGGCGCTCTCGCATCTGTCGCAGCCAGTTCTTGACGGGTTTAGGCAACCGGCTTCGCAGACTTGAATGCAACGCAGTTGGCATATTCCACTGCGACAAGGCTAAAGGTGGTGCAATTGCCGGTCGGCTCTGCATGAGGTTTTGGAGAAGCCCCGCATAGGTCTGACCCACCTGATCATTATTGAAAGCGACAGCTACTTTAAGGATAGCGGCCTGAGCCATCTCATCTCTCAAATGCTTATTATCTGCTAGAAAATCTATGTGGAGGGCTGCCTGTCGGAAATCTCCAACCGGAAACAAAAGGCCATCTTCACCGTTAGTGACGATCGTGTCAGTTACACCCGCGATCCTAGAAACAACCGCAGGACACCCCTGGCTCATCGCTTCAATGAGCGTAAGGCCAAATCCTTCAAACCGGGATGGCATAACCATAACGTCGTGCTGACTGACAAGCCAGGGAACGTCTGATGGCGCAATCCAGCTCGTGAAACTTATCCTCTCGCGGAAACTCTCAAGTCGATGACGCAATTCAGCCAAATCCGGGCCGTCACCTGCTACGGTTAGATGATAATCACATTTTAGTTCGCGCAAAATATTGGGCAGCCAGAACACGCCTTTTGAATTGTCCTCGATGCGGCCGAGATAAAGCAGGCGTAAAGGTGCATTTTCATCCCGCTGCGATACTGTTTGCGGTGTACAAATATTCTTGTTCAAGCCATGTGGGATAACCAGTGTTCGCGCGGCATCGAAGCCATAATGGTTCACCAGATCGTCCCGACAGCGTTTGGATACGCCCACCGTCGCATGAACGTGATCGCGTATCGCGCGAGCCGCTGCATAAGTACCCGGCGTGATATTGTGCACGATCATAATGCGTAAAATGTCATCTGGTAGATATCGCACCAAGTTGGTTTCGAAGCGGCTCGACAAAACGTTTACGAACACGGCCTCGAATTTTTTCTCACGCAGAAACGTGACCATCCTTCTGGCGCGTGTTTCCTCGTCCAGCACGCCCATCTGGTCAATTGCATCACCTTTTCGTAACGCATCGCCTAATCCCTGACCTGCAGATGGAAAACTGATCGTTTCTCCTGCGGCTCCCGCAGCTAACCAACGCAATTCAATACCGGACCGTCGAAGCGACGAACTCAGGCGCGTAAACACAGAGTAGGTTCCACCAATATGTGGACGGACGAAGTAAGCACATTTCATGATCGAAACCCTGCTGCCCAGAGACCAAGACTTCGAGGGAAAAATCCCTCGAAGCCTTACTCCGGTATATCGGGGGGCGTTTGATATACCGCTCGCCAGTGTAACGAAATTGCGCGGCAGCGCATTTTGTCTATGAGGGGTATATGCCTTCATACATTAGAGGATGGTGTTCACCCTTCTGCCAGTTTTCATAAAAACTCATACCGGCTTAGCTTGTGAATGCAGCTGGAGACACTTGTATGAGAATAGGTCTTTTCGGTCAGTTCGGTTCTGGCAATACCGGCAATGACGGATCGCTTGAAGCAATGCTGCAACTATTGAAACGCACGTGCCCAAGTGCTCAGCTCATCTGTATATGCTCCAGACCCGAAATCATCGACGAGAAATTCCGAATAGATGCGGTTCCTGTTGGGCAGCCTGCATCGGAAAATGCAATCATAAGGCTGATCAACAAAGTTCTCTTAGAGTTTCCGCGCCGTGTTACCGGCTTCTTGGGGGCAGTGTCGCTCGCCCAAGGCATTGATCTCATCATTGTTCCTGGCACCGGCATTCTTGATGACTTCAACGAAGATCCGTTTGGGTGGCCATTCGCAGTTCTACGTTGGTCTGTAGCAGCGAGATTGGCAGGAGCACGCTTTGCCTTCATTTCAATTGGTGCAGGTCCTGTCACACATCCATTGAGCCGCTTTTTCGTCCGCAAAGCTTCGATGATGGCCGCGTACCGTTCCTACCGCGATCAGGTTTCATGTGACTTCATGAAGTCTTTAAATGTGGATGTTGAAAACGACATTGTCAGTGCTGACATCGCATTTGCGCTACCCACCATAGAAGACGAATTGCGTAACAGCGGCGATCAGCGGGTGGGTCTGGGTATTATGACATATAAAGGTTGGAAAAAGCAGGCCGCGGATGGGGCTGCGATTTACGATAATTATCTCGATAAGATGACCGAGTTGATTGACAAACTTCTACAGGACGGACGGCAGGTACGCTTGCTTACCGGTGACAAGGGTGACCTTGAGGCAGTAGATGATCTACAACGGCGTATTAGCGCATCCAATTTAGGAAATGTTATTTTCGAGCCTGTTGCTTCTCTTAATGATCTCATGCAGCAAATTGCAAAAACGGATATCGTGGTTGCCAGCCGATATCATAACATCATTTGCTCTCTTTCTATGGGCAGACCCGCAATTTCGATTGGTTATGCACGGAAGAACGACGCACTTTTAAACGACACCGGCCTGAGTGAATTTTGCCATCACATCGAGAGCTTTGATCCGAAAACACTGCTCGCTCAGATCGACAATATGTTTTCTCGCAGAGAAGAACTCGTGAAAACTGTCGAAGATGGCGTCAAGCTCTATCGCAAGAGACTTGCTGAGCAAGAAGAAGTATTACGCGTCAATCTTCTCCAAAAAAGCAGATAACACGGTATTGCACGCCCCTAGTTTGAATGTCGTTGGCGGCGCTGAAACAAATAATCGAAAGGTGGCATCAAAGCCATAAGCGGATGCCTTTTGAGCGCAAAGGCCATCAAGGATGCAGATCCCTTTTCACGCCTGACGAGATTTGACCATGCCGACCAATATGCTCGTTTAGTGAGGCAATCACGCGCCATCTCGAGATAATGTTTGGCTTGCGGCATAACTCGTCCCTCATTTTCAAAGAACGAACGGAACCCTGCTTCAAACTCTCGATTCCAGTGCATGATCCCCGTAACTGTTGCAGACTGGTTGTCCGAATGAACACGCGCATAAGCTTGGATACTGTCGGTCGAGGCAACATTCCCGAACAATGCCAGACGTAACCACATCTCAAGATCATCGGTATGCGAGAGTGTTTGACGGTAATATCCAACTTGTTTTTGCACAACCGTACGCACCACCGCCGTCGGTCCCGCGACAGGATTAAAAGCATGTTTGCATGCAAGCCCAATGAAATCGGAGCCAGAGCTGATGTTCCATTGCCCGCCACCAACAATCGTGGGTTTTTGGGGCCTTTTCTCATCTTTTGAGATTTTTTGGGCCGCCCCGAAAGCAAGATGAACATCGGGACATTGTTCGAGCACATGGACAGCTCGGGACAAGGCTCCATGGGCAAGCAGATCATCGCTGCACAATATAAGAAAATATTCAGAGTGTGCCCAGTCGACTCCTTCATTAAAGGAGGCGTGCGGTCCTGCATTTTTTGATCTCAGCAACAATTCAACACGTTTATCGTGCGCTGCAAGATCGCGCGCTATAGCTGCGCTATTGTCTTTGGATGCGTTATCAATAATGAATAAACGGACCTGAACACCTGTTTGAGATAGCACGCTATCTGCGCATTCAAGCAGGTAATGGCCATAATTATAGTTAGGTATTACAACGTCGACAGTTGGGTAATCGGTGCTGTGGGGCTGCATAACAGGCCTCATTCCGCTGGTTCAGACAGATTTGATCGCCGCAATCGCGACCAACCGAAACGGCTTATGAACTTTCCAAAAAGCCATTTGAAAATTGGAATGAGTTCATCGGTGAAAGGGTGGCGGGTGACAAACACCGCCAAGAGCCAGCCTGCGATCCCCACCAAACCGATAATAACTGCCCTCGTCCAGTGCATATCAAGATTAAATCCATCCGCGGCCACCATCATAAGCGGGCCTGCAAGCGCAAGTATCGTGACAAGCGCACTTTTCATAAGCTCTTTGGCCAACACCCGATAAGAAAAATTCACGTGCTTGCGCACATAAACGATGGCGACAATCATTTGAAATGGAAGGCTAATGAACTGGCTCAACGCCACAGCCAGCAATCCGTGAAATGCGGCAAGACATAAGATAATCGTAGCGATTGATCTTGAAATGAAATTGGAAACGAAAGCCTCCCGGTTTGCGCCAAGCGCCATGAGAAGCGGATAGGTCAGAATAACTGGAAACCAGAACAGACTTGCGAGACTTGTGATTGCAACAATAAGCGCTGCTTCGGACCATCCCGGCCCTAGAATTATCTGGACCGCGGGATAGGCCAAAAGTGCCAGTAAGGCTTGTGCTGGCCAATAGACCACCGAAATATAAGATAAAGCCCGCACATAGGCGCGACTGATATCACCTCCTGCACGAACATGAGCCGAGAGCATAGGGAATGCCACGGTGAATACCGCAGAAAGAAAAACGCGATCGGGCAGTCCACTTACAGTGTTAGCCCGATTATATATTCCAACAGATGCTATTGGCATGAAGCGACCCAGCATCAGCTGAGGAAAAGTTTCACAAATCTTGTTCAGACCCGCATTGCCGCCGAGATAAATGCCAAATTTCCAGGCCACATCAATGCTGGCAACCGAAGGCCGTAGCAGACGTCCAAGCGGATAGATGGTCATCGCCAAACCTGTTGTCATCAAGGCGCTGGCGAGCAAACCGAAAGCAAAACACATGTGCCCAAAACCAGATGTCGCCATCGCAATCGTTACAGCGGCCCCGAAACCAGATCCAGCAGTACGGATTCGCGCAAGGATGCCGAATGCCATTTCACGTCGTAACAAAGCCACCACTGGTAATGAAAGGCTTTCAACGATTGCTGCGATGATGGTTATATCGAGGAACATCAAAAGTGATGGATCGTGATAGGATGCTGCAAAATACTCTCGTGCGAGATAAAGCCCCGCTGAGAGCAACAGTGTTACAATCATGAGGAAAGTCATCGAAGTCCTGATGTCGTGATCCTGAACTTTTTCAATCCGGATCAGAAATTCAGGGCTGGCAAATTCTCGCAAAGAGAAGACAATTGCACCAATACTCAGCCCAACCACACCCGCACCCGTTTCTGCTGGACCGAGAAAGCGAGAGACAGCGATGACGGTCAGGAAATTGAACAGCAGGCCAGCATATTGCTCAAGCGCCGCAATGAGAATGCCTCGTCGGCCACCGCTCATCTTCTGCTCCTCTTCGAGAGCTCGGACTTAAAATAAGCTTGGGCTCGCGTTGTAAGCTGCTGGTGTGTTTTCAAGATACTTTATCCCCCCCGGACGGCCTCAACAGAACGGCAATGGGCCATTTTTTGTGCTCACATGTAAGGATAACCGTTTGGAGCCCGTGGGGAACGTCACCGTTGGTGTTAGGCCCTGACCAGAAAGGAGTATACTGCACGCTCTATAGCCAAGTCGTCGGTGCGAGCATGAGCCGGTAAAAATCTACTCAGTCTTAATTTTTACCCGCGCTTGGGAGGAGACATGATCAGTCTTTTCTGCATCACGCTTCTTGCTTTCACCTTGTCAGTTGCATTCTGTTTAGGGTTTCGCGGGCTTGCACGCGAGTGGTATCTAATCGACATCCCCGATGCTCGAAAGAGACACGATGGAAATGTACCCCTATGTGGCGGGATTGCAGTTTTTCTGTCATTCTTGGTGGCCGTTTTTCTGACACCTTCCTTGGGGGGCTCTGCTAGTGCGGTAGCTTTGTTACCAGGTCTATTTCTGATCCTTGCAACAGGCGTTCTCGATGACAGATTCAATCTTCCCGTCGCGCCGCGCCTTGCAATGCAGATCGTGGCGGCATTCCTGATTATCGGAATTGCTGGAATAACACAGATCCATCTCGGCCTTGCTGGAGGTGCAACACAAAGCATACTCCTCCCGGCAACCGAAATCCTGGGGGAGATTCTTACTGGCCCTCTTTTCCTGTTAATCGCGCTCGCATTTGTGGTCGGCCTCGTGAATGCCATCAATATGAGTGATGGTGTTGATGGCCTTGCGGGTTCAGCGAGTGCTGCGGCCTTTTTCTGGTTGGCAGCTATATGCTTCTGGGTAGAGGAAAACCGTATCGGTTTACAAACACTTGCTTTGGCAGCTGGATGCAGCGGCTTTCTCGTCTTCAACATGCGGCATCGCTGGCGCGCAAAAGCCAGCCTCTTTCTCGGCGATGGCGGTAGCACTTTTCTCGGCGCGACACTTGCCGGAATAATCCTAATTCTCTCCGACGCCCATACTGAAGTTGCCTTTCCGATCGCGTTGTGGGTGGTAGTCGTTCCCGTGATCGACACGCTCAGTCTCATCGTGCGTCGTCTAGTAGCGCGCAGAAGTCCATTTTCTCCTGATCGGCAACATTTGCATCACTTATTCATCGACGCCGGATTATCGTCAGGACAAACTGCAGTTGCTGTGATGGCACTCAATTTTCTGGCAGGAGCCACAGCTTATATTGCTATACGCCTGGAAATACCCGCCTGGCCAATGCTGATAGCGCTCATCATCCCGGTGATTGCACACACGTTATTCGTAGTTCGTACCAACAGAGGCTTGCGCCCTATTGTGGCAGCGGCAGAGCCAGCTCAAACACCAAAAGCAAATGTGACTCTACCAGGGGCAACTTCATGAGCGTTTCAGTTCTTATCATGACATTAAATGAAGAGATCAATCTGCCAGCCTGTTTAGCCTCACTGGATTGGTGTGATGATATCGTCATACTCGATTCATTCAGTGAGGATCGCACGGTAGAACTCGCAAAATCAGCAGGCGCACGCGTGTTTCAGCGCTCCTATGATACAGAAGACCGACAGCGAATGTACGGGTTGACCGAGATCAGATTTAAACACGATTGGGTCTACACGCCAGATGCGGACGAGATCACGCCTGCTGATTTACGTGATGAAATGCTGGCAATTGCATCAGATCCAACACGGCCAGAAGTGTTCTTTAAAGCACGCTACAAGAACATGTTCATGGGCCGCTGGATTAAACATGCGAGCCTTTATCCCACATGGATCACCCGTTTGGTGCGCCCCGATCGTGTTCGATTTGAACGCTCGGTGCATTCACGTGCGAGCGGTGGTCCAGAGGGGGCTTTGCAGTCGCATTTCATTCACTACAGTTTCAATAAAGGCCTTGAGGCTTGGTACGACAAGCACAATCGCTATTCTTCTGCCGAAGCTGATCTTTCTGCCCATCGCTTGCTGGAACGAAAGATCGACTGGGGCGGCATAGTATCCACTGCTCCCGAGAGGCGGCGACGAGCTCTGAAGTCCCTGTCTTATCATATGCCATTCAGACCATCTCTGCGCTTTCTTTATATGTATCTGGTGCGACGAGGTTTCCTTGATGGAAAACCCGGCTATCTTTATTGCCGACTTCTCGCTGCTTATGAATTTATGATCGTTATCAAAATGGAAGAACAGCGATGCAATAAAAACGTCAAGTTAAACAACTCATCGGTTCACCATGGTCTGGACAGTAAAGAACCAGAACGGCGTATGGTATGATGTTGTTGATCTTTCTGCCCTGTGCCGTTCTTTTCGGACTCGCTGCGATATTTTATTCAGAACCTGTTCTGACTTTGCAGGATGATGGCGGTAAAGCTGATGTGATTGTTGTACCGGGTGGCGATGGCCCACCACGAGCAGCGCAAGCCGCACGGCTCTGGAAAGAAGGCCGCTCGCCGCTCATTTTGATTACTGGTGACGGCGATTGCCTTTTCAATAAGCAGATAATGGTGCGTGACGGCGTGAAGCCATCCGCTATCCTTGTTGAATGCAAATCGGGCAGCACCTGGCAAAATGCCTACTATTCTGCACCCGTCATGCGAGGAATTCAGGCAAGAAAAGCGCTGATTGTTACGAACTGGTATCATTCTCGTCGCGCAATAGCGAGCTTTCGTGCAGCCTGCCCACAAATGCGTTTCAGCTCTTCGCCCATTGGGGGCGATGGAAGGGAGGCCGGCTTTCCGTCAACCCCTGCTGATGTGGAGCTTGTGGCAAAAGAATACGTGAAACTTGGCTGGTATCTGGCATCCGGTCGCATTTTACCGCAGGATCTGGTTCGGGACGATTCTACCACCACCTTCGGCAGCGTTTGCGCGTCATATGGTAAAAGCCCATGAATATTTCGCTCACCTGGATTTTTGTCGGTCTTGTAGGATGCTTTCTGGCAGGCGGGCTGCTCCTTCGGGCAGAACGCATGTACCAGTTTCCGTTTCTTGCAGGCGTAATGACTTTTGGTTTCTTGCTGCCACAGATCCCGGCTTTGGTGCATGACCAGTTTTTACCCTCAGGTGCGTACGCCAAAACGATGTTCATGGGAATTCTGTCGCTCGCGATGCTGGCGCTAGGTTGGCGTATGACCAAGAAAACTTTCAGCTTTCTCAGCATGAGCTTTAGCGAACACCGCCTCATTTGGGCAGCAACAGGTTTATCCGCTTTTGGTGCTGTCTTCTATTTTCTCTTAAGCCGTCTGCCCGGTGATGTTTCAATCGGAATGCAAATGACAGGCATTCCCGTTGTTTATCTATTCTTTGCGCAACTCATGCCTTATGGCCTCGCTATTGCTCTTTTGTGCTTTGCGCGCCGACCTTCATGGACAGCATTGGCAATTATCGCTTTTGATCTGGTTTTCTATCTCGACCGCATTCTCGTAACAGGAAAGCGCGCAGAGGCAATTCAGCTCTTACTTATGATATTGCTCGCCTTCTGGTTTTATCGTCGGCTTGTGGTGCCGCGTATTCTGATGACGCTTGGTATTCTTGCAGGAACGTTTCTGATGACGAGCATGGGTGACTATCGTCAGATCACGCGCGAAACCTCCAGCTTTATTCTCGATGACATCATGCAGATCGATTACGCGGAAAACTTTAACGAGACGCTGGAGCGCGGTGGTCTCGAAATGCGTAATGCCGTGCAGCGCATTGACGAAATCGACAGACGCCTGGAGCTCGATTACGGCAAATTTCACTGGAACCGCGTCATCTTCACTTTCGTCCCCGCACAGCTCGTCGGCTCGAAGTTGAAGGAGTCACTTCAGTTGGATACGCCCAAACCAAGCCGCGACTATAACCCACTCACAGGAACAACTGAAACCGGACTGGTCGATGCATTTGCATCATTCTGGTATTTTGGAGCTTTCAAGTTCCTGCTGCTGGCATGGATAATGCGCAGACTTTGGGAAACTGCGATGGCGGGAGAAATGCTGGGGCAACTAGTCTATATGCTGTCCATCGTGCCTGCCATGCACGCAATTTCACATCAGACAGACTGGGTTATTCCAGTCTGGATTCATATGGCGATTTTCCTGATACCGGTTCTAGCGGTTTGCCGCATACGCAATCGGTCAGTCAGTCTGCCCACACCGTTGCAACGCGATCCACGCGTCCCTCAATTTATGTAAAGGATGAGAATGATGTCCATTGCATCGCGATCAGATTCTCACATAGCCATAAATGGACGGAAAGAATCCTCCCGTCCAATGGAAGGTGGGGCAACATTCACATTAAAGCATCGTCTTCAGCGTCTCTTCTGGCAGCTGACATGGTTTTCTTTGGCAGCGTGGACACCATCTTTCATGTGGCGCTGGCGGGCGATGATATTACGAGCATTTGGGGCTCAAATCCACAAAACCGCCATCGTACGCGGTAGCGCACAGATATGGTGGCCACGAAATCTCGTCATGGATGCACATTCGTCACTTGGACCCGGCGTACTTTGCTATAATGTCGCGCAAGTCACACTGGCCCCTTTTGCCATCGTCTCTCAACGCGCCCATCTGTGTACCGCAGGCCATAATATCGACCAACACGATTTCCCGCTCACTGCAGCCCCTATTGTAATCGGGCCTTGTGCGTGGATAGCTGCAGAAGCTTTTGTCGGACCAGGGGTAAATGTCGGGGAAGGTGCCGTATTAGGGGCAAGAGCAGTCAGTTTCCGAGATATGGAAACATGGATGGTTTATGCTGGCAATCCAGCAGCCCCTATACGTCCAAGACGAAAATTGTCTTGAACTCTAAAATTACTCTTACATTGCAGTAACCGTACTCAGTCTATCCTGACCAGAAACGACCCCAGTCTTGGGAAGTTGCCATGTCTGATAGGCATCGATGGTCTGAAGCGCAATTCGTGGCCAAGTGTAGTTCTCACACACCAAGCGGCTTCCGGCGATACCCATTTGAACGGCGCGCTTTGGGTCTTCCAGAATACGAATGAGTCCAGCAGCGACGGCCTCTGAAGACAAGGTACACACGACGCCGGCCTCCGCTTCAGCGACTTCAGGAAAATGGCAGGCGTCCGTGATGACAACCGGAACACCACACGCAAGCGCCTCGGTAATGGCAACACTAAAGCCCTCCTGACGGCTAGGCAAACAAAAGCAGGCAGCGTTCTTCAACGCTGCAATCTTGGTATTGCCATATAGTCCGCCCGTCATGTGGACACGATCTTTCAGTCCGGCCTCACGAATGATCTTCAAAAATTCTGTTTCTGCGCCTCCGTCGGGCCCTGCAACCAGGAGGTCCGTTTCCGGAAAGAGTGGCGCAATCTGCCGAAAGGCATCAGCCAGAATGTCGAGGCCCTTTTTATAGTGTAGACGAGACAGGAAAAGCACATACGGACGATCGGGCAAGCCGGTTTTGATCCCCTCACCTCCCTCAACTTCACTGAGAAATATTCCGTTTGGAATAATAATGGATGGAGGTTTCAAACCTAACGGTCGCATCAGTTCAACCTCATCTTGATTAAGCGCCTGGATGAACGCAGCCCCATCAAGCATTTTCCGAAAGCCAAGCCTTAATGCGAGTTTCTTTTTCCATCCCTTTTGTTGCATGCTCCAGACGTCGAGCATGCCACAACAGCATATGCAATAAGCAACATGATAGCGGCGACAGAGCATTGCCGCTCTGAGCAAGTTGGTTTCCCACACACCATGCATGTGGACAAAATCTGCCGCGCGTATAAGGGGCGACATAGCTTTGGTAGCGCGGCTACCTAGGAATTTCTCGCTTATAGTGGGCATGGCGAGCAATAAAGTCTGAACCTTACTGAAATCGGGTATCGCAGCCGTGGCTTTAACAGCGCGATAATTGATCTCATCATCACTATAGCTGACGATAGTGACATCATGCCCGAGCGACGCTTGCGCTGCAGCAAGGCGAACGACAACCGCCTGTGGACCACCTTTAGCCGGATCGAAAGACCCGATGACGTGGACGATCTTCATGCAGCTTCACCCATTGAGAGTTGCGATAAGGCTTGGACCAATCGTTCGCCGTAGCGCACAACGGTAAAATCGCTTGCTCTTTCGCGAGCATTCTCGCTCATTCTGAACAGCATTGCGGGACTACTTGAAAACTGACGAAGGATTTCGACGGTTTCATCAACGTCACGGATCGGGATAATGTATCCATCTATTCCATGGCGAACTATGCTCCCGGCATTTTCAGTACAGATGACTGGAAGACCCGCAGCAAGTGCCTCGTAACATGCAGTTGCCGATCCTTCGCACAATGAAGGGAGATAAAACACATCTGCCCATTCAAACTGTGAACGCATTTCGCTGCGCGGTATCGGTCCGGTCAACTCGACAATCGTTTTAAGCTGTTCATGCACTTTTGGCTGGATATCGATGGGACCCACCATACGAAACTGAACCTGCCCTTTTAACTTTCGCGCCACCTCACCCACATAAGGCGAGCCTTTTCTGAGTCCCACGGCACCAACTGTTAAAACCCGCAATGTTCCCGCTTTGCGCGAACCTGGGCTGATAGAAAAACGATCATCGACACCATAGGGCACAACGATCACCTTTTTGGCCGCACAGCCCGCTTCAATCACGTGTTTTGCCACAAAGTTCGATGGGCATATCACGGCATCTGCGATCTGCCATTCTGCCTGTTCCCTTGCCGCAAACGCTGCGGAATTCACATCGTCAGTAGTGGATAGTTGCCAGCCTGGATTTAGAATTTCCTCCTCGCAGGCCAATTGATCGACAACGTTACGCGGCGCGATCATTTGTTCGACTGCAGTCCAAAGACCCTGTTTTCTTGCAGCGCTCAGCAGTTCGAGTGCTTCTCCGCTAAATGCATAAACCCCGCTTGCGCCATGAAACCCCTGTGCAGCGACCAGCTTACCAAAGGTCTCGCCTGCCCATATCGCGTTAGCAGTTGATTGTGGCCCCGTCTGATTAGCCAGTCTTCGCATTGCAGAATGAAGGCCGAAGGTTGGAAATGTCGTCATTCTTTCCTGAGGAATGCCCTGAGGTGCGCGTCCCACCAGTCGCCGTACAGCAGTCGGCAACATTGTGGAAGGCAACCGACTGAGCAGCCTGGGCCATCCCTGCAACGCGCAGATATCGGTGTAAAAGTGTGCCAGCCTCTGATGGTTTGCAAATATACGAGGCACCGCATAATGCATTCGCGCGCCCAATTGGCTTACGACAAACGAGCCTTCCATCACATTTTCTCCGCGTGAAATTGCCGATCCATAACCGGCATTGCTGAGAACTGACCTTTCCTCACTATTCGGCCAATTGCTGACTGCCAGACGGCCGCACCAAATTCGCGTGAATAGGCGGTTTCCATGAGATAACGCGCGTTGTTACCCATCGTGTTGCGATTAAGCTGCGAGTTTCGCAACAACAGGATCGAACTTATCAACATCTCGACCTCGCCCGGACATACAGACAAGCCACAGTGAAAATCACGCACAACACTTGCTATCTCACCATCAGGATCACCAATGAAAATTGTTGGGCGAGCAGCTGCAAGAACACCATAGAATTTGCTTGGCACAATGCAGTGTTCAAGCTCAGGCTTCAGTGACACCAGATGAACATCGGCGGCACCCAGGCTATCCGAAAGCTGCTCCACGGGCTGGAAAGGCTTCATGACAACATTCGATAGCCTGCGTCGCTTTACTTCCTGTTCGACATAGACACGTTGTTGCCCCTCTCCAATCATCAAGAACACGATATCCGAATTCGACTGTAGCTGCTCTGCAGCATCGAGCACGGTGCTGAACTCATGCGCTCGGCCAAAATTACCGGAATAGCCAATGACGAATTTTTCGCCTAGGCCCCATAAGTCGCGCAGCGCATTCTCTTCACGGTTAACGGGCAAAATCTCGTTTTTATCTGCCCAGTGATGAACCACTGCTAAATTTTCTGAAGGTATGCCTTTTTCGGACAAATAGCGTGCCATTTTGTCTATGGGGCAAATCGTAAGTGCCGATTGACGCATCGACCAGTTGCGTAAAGCGACAGCGAGCCTCCCTGATACATTTTTGTGTTTCATCAGGCCAAGCTCGATAGCTGTTTCAGGGAACAGATCCATGACCCAGTTTACAAGGTGTGCTCGACGGAACCGAACAGGCAGCGCAGTTGAAACCGAAAGAAGTGGTGGGTCCGTGCAGACCACACAAATATCATCCCTTCTAGTGTTTACAGCAAACCATGCAGCAGCCGAGAGGTGAAACGTTGCGTAGTCAATTGCTCGACCTGCAAGCCTCTTGCGACCAAAACCGGACGTCCATATCCTATGTACATCGACACCCTCGATCGTTTCGCGAGCGGGCAAAGTGGGGTTGCCATTTTCATGATAGTTGCGGCTGGCAACTACAGTGGTTTCAACGCCTTCACGCACCAGTTCATGAGCTAGGCTCGTCACCATCCGGCTCGTGGCGGATTGATCGGGATAAAAATACCTGTTTGCTAGAACAACACGCATGATTTGGAGTTCCCTTAGCTCGATCGGGTTTTGATCAGGATGGCAACACCCTATCCAATGTCGCAAGGAGCCCAATGGCATAGGGAACACAGACAGCGGGCGAGAGACATACCTCTTTGGTCGAATGAGGGGATGTTCAATGCGAATTGATGTTCATCCAAAGAGGGATACTTGGCGTCTGTATTACCGTTTTGAAGTCGTTTAGTTGGGTATCTAAATCGCTATCATGGCTGTATTCAATTCTGGCCGGAGGGAAGACCTTGCAGGAAAAGACAGCTCTCATCATTGGCGTAACTGGACAAGATGGCGCCTATTTAAGTGAGCTACTGCTCAAGAAAGGATATCGAGTCCACGGCCTTAAGCGACGATCTTCTTCATTCAATACCGCTCGCATCGACCATCTTTATCAGGACCCACATGAAGAGGATATCCGATTTCGCCTGCATTTTGGCGATCTAACAGACGCGACCAATCTCTGCCGGGTCATTCAGGAAGTTCGCCCCGACGAGATTTATAATCTCGGTGCACAAAGCCACGTTCAGGTCAGTTTCGAAACACCTGAATATACTGCTAATACAGATGCGCTCGGCACATTGAGGTTGCTTGAATCCATACGGATTCTTGGACTTGGCAAATCATGTCGCTTTTATCAGGCTTCGACATCAGAACTGTTTGGAAACAGCTCCCCCCACGCGCAGAGTGAGCAAACGCCATTCGCCCCACAAAGCCCATATGCAACGGCAAAACTTTTCGCCTACTGGACAACCGTCAACTATCGTCAGGCATATGGATTTCATGCCTCCAATGGCATTTTATTCAATCATGAAAGTCCTCTGCGTGGCGAAACCTTCGTGACACGTAAGATCACGCGCGCGGTCGCAGCAATCGAAAGAGGACTTCAGGAAAAGCTGCGTCTGGGTAATCTTAATGCTCGCCGTGACTGGGGCCACGCGCGTGACTATGTTGAGGGGATGTGGCGAATTCTGCAAGAAGATGTGGCGGACGACTACGTGCTTGCCACAGGGGAAACCCATACCGTGCGCGAATTTGTTGAGCTGGCGTTTAACGCTGTTGACAAACAGATCGAGTGGGACGGTGACGGTATCAAAGAAATCGGTGTTGATCGAAGATCAGGTAAATGTCTCATCGAGATTGACCCGCGCTATTTCCGTCCCAATGAAGTTGATTTCCTGTTGGGCGACGCATCCAAAGCAAAGAACAGACTTGGATGGGAACATACGACGGGGTTTGGAAGTCTTGTTAGCGAAATGGTCGACTGGGATATGCGCAACATTATGCGAGAGGCTGGACGCAATGATTTCTACGGCTAATGATAAGCTTCGTCCTGTCTATTCGCTTTCAGGAAAAAAGGTGTTCGTTGCTGGTCATACCGGCATGGTGGGATCAGCTATCCTGCGAAGGCTTCAAACTGTGGATTGTGACGTCATTAGTATCGCCCATAGCGATCTTGATCTCACGCGACAAAGTCAGACAGAGCAATATATCGCTCATCATAAGCCCGATGTCGTTATCGTAGCTGCCGCCCGCGTTGGTGGAATTCTGGCCAACTCACAATACCCGGCAGACTTTCTGTACGACAACTTGGCCATTGGCATGAATGTTATTCGTGCGGCACATCTATCAAATGTAGAACGTCTGCTTTGGCTTGGGTCGAGCTGTATATATCCCCGCGATGCTCCTCAGCCCTTGCATGAGCCAGCATTACTGACTGGCTCTTTAGAGCCAACCAATGAAGCCTATGCAATCGCGAAAATCGCGGCGCTGAAGTACGCTCAGGCATGTTCTCGCCAATTCGGCAACCAATTTATGACGGCAATGCCTACAAACCTCTATGGACCCAACGACAACTTTGATCCTCATACATCACATGTATTACCGGCATTAATGCGTCGTATCCATGAAGCAAAAATCAATTGCAGTGATCATATAACGCTGTGGGGAAGCGGTACGCCATTACGTGAGTTCTTGCACGTGGATGATCTTGCTGATGCCTGTGTGCATCTGTTGCGTTTCAGCGATAGCATCGAGCCTATAAATATCGGTACTGGAGAAGAAATTTCGATCAAGGAACTTGCTCTGACGATCGCGAACGTAGTCGGATTTGAAGGCAAGCTGGAACATGATCTGACTAAACCAGACGGAACTCCGCGCAAGCTCCTCGACACTTCGCTCATGCATGCACTTGGATGGAAACCGCGTATCCGTTTGAATGATGGCATCAAAGAAGTTTATCGGAACTGGGTTCAAAACATCACCGCACCAGTTGCGGCTTGAGCCACAAATTTCACTGTCATTAAAACAACAATGGGCGCCTCCTTTTTCGTGGGAGGCGCCTTCCTTGTTGGAATCCGTGATAGTTTAAACTTATGAAGGTGAACCAGTTAATTTGCTCATGTCCAATTCGATACGCAAAATATCACCAGGCTTGATCTCGGTGCGTTCGTTGCCGACGATGTCCGCAAATGCGCCGTTTACATTCCGACTGATTGTAAAGACCAGTTTCTGACGCATGTCTGAAGATGAAATGTTGCCTGAAGATTTGGCGATTTCGGCCATCGTCTGAAGTTGCGCATTGCTGCGCAATTCCATACGGGCAATATTGAGATCCAGCTCCTGTAGACTACCAGCAGCTTCGCTTTTCCGGACTTCCTCAAGATTAGCAATACGCTGTTGTACTGCGAGTTGATTTTGTCTTGCCCGGGCCAAAAACGACCCTAACTCCAGTGCATCGCGCCGCGTTGCTGAAAGATCGCGTTCCATATCGCGAAGATTGGATTTTGCGGCAAGACCGCGATCGACGAGAGATTTACTTGAATCGACATTTTCCTGCAGAAGCTGAATTTCAGCATCGTGAAGTTTGATGCTCTGCTGGAGTGTCTCGATCTCATCTCCATAACTTGCCGACTGCGCTTCCAATGCCTGACGTTCGGCTGCGAGATTATTGCGACGGACATCAAACAGCGTCTTTTCACCATCAAGCATATGCTGGCTGAGTGCAGCAGCCTGCTTATTTGCTGGGGTAGAATCGGGTAATTCATACTTGAACTCAGTTCCATTGAGTTCAGCTTGAAGACGAACCCTACGAATATTCGTCGTTGTGATCTGCATTTGCAAATCAGCATATTCTTGTTGCGCGGAAATGAGTTGCATGCCGGCCGTGACTGCTGGGGCTTCACCTTTTCCGGCACCTCCTCCCAAAGCCATAAGCTCAAGCGCAACCATTCCCGGACGAAATTCATATTTACCGGGTGCTTTGACGTCTCCAACGATAAACACCGGCGCATATTGATTGATCGCTGCGGTTACAGTGAGTCCCGGAATATGTTCGGACAACGAACTGGCAATCTTTTCGCTGATTTGTGGGGTTGTCAGGCCGCTTACATTGATGTTGCCCACAACCGGATAGCCAATATTGCCATCCACATCGACCGGATAAAGGCCGGTTAGAGATGGTTGGCCGTAAACTGTGACCTGCAAAACATCATTGGGACTAACGAGATATGCCTGGCCTTGTGCCAAGGCCTCATTACTCGCCCCAATAGCGATAAATCCCGACAACATCGCTGCTTTGAAGTGGGCGCTCAACCGGAATTGATTAAGTCTATAAACCATTTTATTGCCTCACGCCTGATCTTGCATTTTGTCAGCCCCGGACTGATTGCGCCGCGCTATTGCTGCTTGCAGAAATCTGCCAGCTTTTCTGGCGCCAGGACGACAATACGCAAAAGCAATATTGATCCAGTTGCGATAGCTAGTTGAGACCTGATTGACGACTGCAAGCGCTGGCTTACGTCCTAAAGACGCCATTGTTTGTATGAGCGCCAGGTTCGCATGCTGATCCTTTCGATCCGGCTGGACCACTAGAATTGCAGTGTCAGTAGCTCGAGATAGAAGGAGCGAGCGCTTATCCTCCATCACTGCCGGTAGGTCCACCAGTATAATTTTATGGTCCAAGCGGAGTTGGGCTATGAGGTCTGCTAGCCATTCACCCTCTTGCAATTGCTTTCCAGGGGTTATGATGTCAATTCCTGAACTGTGGTCATGTATGAGAGTTGCCCCCGGAAGAACCCGGCCAAATGACGTCACACCATATTCATTTTCAGGAAGTCCGAAAGCTTCCGATAGCCTCGAATGCCGGTTGGTTGCATCAATGACAGCCACGGCCATACCTGATGCCGCAAACTGTTGGGCTAGCGCTGTAATAAGAAGGGTTTTCCCCTCATTGTCTGTCAGAGACACGACTGAAAGAGCGAGTGAATCTCTCCCACGTGTCAGCAAACGCAGACGATCATGAACTGATTTGATCGCTCGTCCGAAAGCGGTCGCTGGATCGAGCCCACGATTGACGAGCATCGGCACAGTCAGTTGCCGCGTCAATGGAAGCAGGGTCGCTGCGGGAATTCCGGGCAGTATAAAAGACGCCGTCTGAGCGGGACGAATTTTATCGAAAGTTTCTCTCAAAACGGTGCCTAGAAGCGCGGCCAGTCCACCCAGTCCCAAACCAAGTAACAACCAGTTTGCGAGATTAGGCCCCGCCTTGGCCATTGCTGGTTCTGCAGCAGAGATCATCTGCGCTTCAGGGACTGCAATGCCATCTTGCTCAATGAGCTGTTTGTAGCGCGTTAGGTAACTCTCATAAACAGTCCTGCTGGCATTGGCCTCCCGGTCGAGTTGCACTGCTTTGACCTGAGCCTGATTAGCATCGCCAAGTTCGAGCTCTGCGGTTTTGAGTGCTTCTTCGAGCCCTAGCCGTCGTTGTCGAGCGATTTGAATCTCGTTACCTAGACTTTTTGTGATTTCATCAACCTGGGCTGTAATCTGCTGCTTGAGCGCTTCCCGTTCAGCGGTTAGAACCGGGATTTCAGAGCTTTTCAAAGCTCCATTGGACCTCAGCTCATCGAGTTGGCGCTCGACACGCGCTTGCTCATTGCGAAGTGTCTGGATTGCCGGTGAGGATAACACTTCGGTCATAGCGGGCGCTTCATTGTTTGTTTTCAGAGACTCAGCTGTGCTAAGCCTTGCTTCTGCAAGTGATACCGCGCCTGTTGCCGCAACGATTTCAGTGTTTAGTGCAGCAACACGTTGAGCCTGAAAACTGATCTGTCCTGGATCTCCAGCGAGCCGCGATTTTTGTCTGAAGTCTTCAGCAGCGCGCTCGGCGTCTTCAAGATTGCTGCGCAACGTCACGAGCTTCTCCCCAAGCCATTCACTCACACGTCGCGCAGCCGATTGTTGCACATCGATCTGATGATCAAGGTAAGCCGTTACGAATGCATTGGCGACCTTTGCTGCATAAATGGGGTCTGGTGCACGATATGAAATGAATATTGTATAGGATCGACCATCGTTGTTTACGCGTAGGCGTGAAAGCAAAAGATCAATCCTCTGGCGTTCGCGCGCTACAGGGTCTACATCGCGTGCTTCACGCTCCCGCGTTACACTATCCGATGCAGAAGAAAGCACCGTGCGTGAGCGGAACTCAGTGGGCACGACGATATTTTCAGCTTGTAGAATGTCTATAACTTTACGTGCCATCATACGTGAACTGATGATATCGAGTTCAGAACGCAGAACAGGACTATCCTGAGGTAGTGGGGTGATAGCACTCTCGTTTGGAAGTGCTTGTACACGTCGCATATCAAGCACAAGAACGGATTCTGAAACGTAACTTACCGGCGCTGTGAGATAACCTACAAACCCGATGAAGGCCCCCGCCACCACCGGAACGATAAGTAGCGTCTTTCTGCGTTTTATAGTTTCTAGCACGTCAGCCAGAGGCTGCCGCGCGTTTCCTGATGAAACGTCGGAGATAATCACAAAAAGTCTCCTTTGAGAGAAAAGGCTCTGCGTTGTGACGAAGCTGTTTTACCGAACCCGTAAGGGCTTTAATGGATGTCGGAAAAGGATGTTTCCGACGGAAACAGTTCGTTGATAATGCAGGCAACTTCTGTGCGATTGGACGCCTTCAGTTTCTTCATGATATTACGAATATGAACTTTAACGGTACTTTCCCGAAGCTTGAGTTCATAGGCGATAATCTTGTTTGCCTTGCCACGACGCAACGCATTAACAACCTCAGCCTGACGCTGGGTAAACATGCCGCCTAACGGCTGAATCCGGTGCGAGTTGGGATCAGTCGCGTGACGAAGTGCAAGAACACTGCTTGCAGGAACAAAGGTTCCTCCAGCCATGGCCAGCCGCAAAGCCTCCACACATACATTCACATTGACGGATGTTGGAATATAACCCCTTACACCATAATCGAGCGCCTTGAGGACCTGGGAGATTTCCTCTTTGTCCGCCAGAATAATGACTGGTGCGGGTGCGCAGTCACTGACTATACGGTTCAGATAATTGCCTACTGCAGGATCCGAAACTTTTTGACCGCCTATATTAAAAAGTACGGCACTTACAGTCCGTCCCCGGCGTTGATGCTGCCATTGCTCGAAGGAGCTGAATGTCGCAATCGACATCTCTATACTGTGGTTGGTTAGCCCATGTGCCAGACATTCACGATCCAACGCACGGTTGTCGATGATAACAAGCAATGGTAACAAACTGTCGAATGAATCTTCCGATTTATTTGCTGAATCTTTCGCCACAATGTGACTATTATTTCTTATTTCACTGCTTACGCTATTGAAATGCGGAGAAACGTTCATTTTTTCGCCCTCAAAGCCGAATTAAGCGCACAGTTCAATCGTTCTCATGTCACGATGACTGAAAAGCAACGGCCGCCTGTTTTTGATTTCAGTGAGATATATTTATAACCCCGTAATCAATTCTTATTTTTGCTTTTATTGATTAGAAGACTGCCTGAATTTTATCACAATGTCATTAACCTAGATTAAGCACTTGCGGGAAATATGGTTTAGTAAAAGCTCAGACATCTACGCAATTAGTGGTAGAGATTACTACCTTGCCAAAACAAATGCGCTCCCTGACACTTAGTGGAACGTCTACTCCCTAGAAAAATGGACGGCGTGAGAATCAGGCAAACCATCACTTATATGGATATGTGCCAATGGCGGTCAGTACTGACGACGCAAAAACATTTCGCCATTTCCTCGAAAGCCCCCCAATCGGTGCGGTCTTTGAAGAGAGCGATTTCGGCATCATCAATTCACTTCCAGTGTCTGTCAAAACTTACGCGCCTCATACTGTTGTCAGCAGTCAAGGTGATTGGGCTAATTCTCTTCATATCATTAAAGGGGGGTGGGGCTGCATCTACCGCGATCTCGCTGACCGCGACCGGCAGATTCTCGACTTTCCGATGAAGGGTGACTTTCTCGGTTTCAGAACCGGAATCGGATTTAATTATTATACTCTGATCTCGGTCACTGAACTTTCGGTTTTCGAGCTTTCTCTGGACCATCTCACAGAATGTCTGTCAAAATCCCCCCGCCTCGCCATGACCTTCATGGAATTAATGGCGAGACAGCGCGCAATCCTTGTGGAACATATTATCAGCATCGGACGGCGCAGCGCCCTCGTACGCGTGGCCCATCTATTGTTGGAGCTTGGTCATCGCGCACGATTGAACGGAACAGGAAATGAGGACCTTTTCTTCTGCCCCCTTACTCAATCAGAACTTGGCGATGCACTCGGACTTACGCCGATACATATCAATCGGATGTTACGCGAATTGCGAAGCGACGATTTACTGACATTTCGAAACAACACGGTTGAATTTCTCAACCGTGCCGCTCTGGTTCATATCTCCAGTTTCGATGAAGACTATCTCTCAATGGAGATTTTTCCCCGTTTCCGCACGAACCGATAGCTTAGACGAGCGGAATGTAAGGCACGTTTTTCTTGGCGATTTCGTCAAAAGACTCTTCGTAGCCCGCATCGGCATAACGAATAACACCAAGCGCCGTATCGTTGGTCAGCGATTGTTCAAGGCGCTCAGCACCTTCCGGCGTACCATCAGCCACCACGGTCACGCCCGCACTGGTCATGTAACCGGCATAGCCACCACCACCCGAATGCACGACCACAAGATCAGCCATCGATGCGCAGAGCATCATCGCGTCGATCAGCGGCCAGTCAGCAATGGCGTCAGAACCATCCTTCATGCCTTCGGTCATGATATTTGGATGCGCCATAGCGCCAGCATCAAGGTGATCGCGTGAGAACGCAACAGGGCCTTTGAGTTCACCTGATGCAACCATCTCGTTGACGCGGAGTGCCAGCGCCGTGCGTTCGCCATGACCAAGCCATGCAATGCGTGCGGGCAGACCTTCAAATGGCACATATTCACGCGCAAGCTTGATCCAGTTGGTGACGATGTGATTGTCTGCAAACATTTCCAGTAACACATCATCAATCTTGGCAATATCGCTCTCTACACCGGAGGTCGCCATCCAGCGGAACGGGCCGATGGCTCGCGCGAACAGAGGGCGTAAGTAAGCTTCTGTGAAAATCGGAATATCGAATGCGTTTTCAACACCGCCTTCCCGCGCCTGCGTGCGGATCAGGTTGCCGTTGTCAAACACTTCCGAGCCCTTTTTCTGGAAGTCCAACATCGCCGTCACGTGCTCAACGATTGAGGCACGGCTTGCCGTCATCAGCTGGCCATGGCCGTCTTCGCGCAAGCCTTTTACTTGATCAAGGCTCATGCCCTTTGGCACATAGCCATAGACCAGATCATGCGCCGAGGTCTGATCGGTAACGATATCCGGCACGATGCCGCGACGGGCGATTTCCGGATAGATTTCCGCCGCATTGCCAACAAGACCAACCGACAGAGCGCGTTTTTCCTTAACCGCCTGATCGATCATGGCAAGCGCCGTATCAAGATCAGGCGCGATTTCCTGCAAGTAACCAATTTCCTTGCGCATTCTGGCGCGTTCAGGATCGATATCCACACAGAGGATTGCAGCCCCTGCCATACGACCAGCCAGCGGCTGCGCGCCGCCCATGCCGCCAAGGCCGGCGGTAAGTATAAAGCGTCCGGCCAGATCACCGTCGAAACGTTTCTGCGCGATCCGCATGAAGATTTCATAGGTGCCCTGAATAACGCCCTGACTGCCAATATATTGCCATGCGCCTGCGGTCAGACCACCCCAGCAGATCAGACCCTTGCGCTGTAGCTCGTAGAAATATTCGGCCTTTGCCCAATGCCCGACAATATTGCAATTCGCCATGATGACGAGTGGTGCCTTGGCATGGGTTTTCATCAGGCCAACCGGCTTGCCCGACTGGATGAGCAATGTTTGGTTCTCATCCATTTCCAGAAGCGTCTTGACGATGGCGCGATGCGCAGGCCAGCTACGCGCAGCCTTGCCGAGTGCGGCATAGACGATCAGGTTTTCAGGATCCTCACCAACAGAAAGCACATTTTCGAGGAGGCGCAGCAGCGCTTCCTGACGCCAACCCTTGGCACGAAGTTCTGGGCCACCCGGAATTGGGAAGTTTGGGTGACGTGGATTTGCCTTTGGCATGATTACTTCACTCCCTGCACGTATTTCGCAATTTCAATACCCATGGCTTTTTCAACCGAAGGGTAGACGCTGGCATCCAGAACACTGGCTGAGAGCGGGATGATATTCATCGGCACATGCAGGATGAAAATCTTCATGCCCTCTCTCAATTCGCCAACGCTTAAAGGATGGCCTTCTTCGGAAAGCGTGGTGATAACGGACGGGAATGTCGCCAGGCGTTGACCGTCTTTGTCATCCACCGCCATATATTCGTTCATCACGTGCAGCGTCACGGCCTTATCGCCATTGCCAACCTTCACAGTGCCAATATCGAAGGCTTCCTTGGTATAGACCACGTTCTTTTCCGTGATCACACCTTCCGCCAGAATATGTCCGCCAGTGTTCTTGCAGATCGCATCAATCACCGCATGACCGCCCTTAGCTTCGGCAGCGATGATCGCTTCGCCAAGGCTCAGAGCCAGCGAGATACCGCCGAGCGCTGCATGGGTGCGCACATAAGATGCGCGGAGCGGATTGCGGCAGGAAGCGATAAAGCCGCCCGACTGATCGGAAGCCGCACGCAGGATTGGCGAGACTTTCGCGGTCGCACCTTTGACCACCAGCTCGATATAGCGGTTTTCAGAGCGATTACCGCCAACAGCGGTCTGGATCATCTGTTCAGGCGAACCGGCCATGCCGATTGAACCCATATCGCCGGTCGGATGCGCTCGGATATCGCCCACGGCATCGACAACCTTGGTACCGAGAATAGCCGACGGCAACCAGCCATTGAGCGTCGAGGATTTGCCGTTCTGCCCGATGATCAGGCCCTTGAGCGGCTCGCCCAGTTCTTTTTGCAACAGATCGACAGCCTTGACATAATCAACGCCCTGCATTTCCCACGGCGTAGTGGAAGCCGGTGCGCCGATGGCTGCAGCAGTTGCAATCCAGTCATTGTCATCCAACTCATCGACGGAAACCAATTCCGGCTTGCCGATGCTCACCGCTGCATAGCCCAACATGCGGCCATGATCTGCCCAACCACCGCCGCCAGCCGCGTAAACAGAACCACCCTTGACCGCGGCTTCAACGTCTTTCTCAACGAGTATGCGTCCCATTCAGCTTCTCCTGCCTGTTCGTTATTTTGTCAGCGTTTTGTCGAGCGTCAGCACTGCTTCATAAAGCACGGCGGCGCCCAAGGTAATTTCGCTGTTTTCTGTCCATTCTTCCGGCGTATGGCTGCGCCCGCCTTTGCTCGGCACAAAAATCATCGCCGTAGGCGTAACTTTCGAAAGCCATGCCGCATCGTGACCTGCACCGGATGCGAGACGACGATGCGTGGCACCGACCTTGTCGCAAGCCTGCTCCAAATGTGTCAGCACAGTCGCATCGCTTGGCGCCGGATTGTTATCCGAAACGCGATTAACACCGGCAATTGCTACACCATCGGACTCAGCACGTTTGACACAAGCCTGATCAAGCCACGCGGCAAAATTCAGCATATCATCGCGATATTCTGCCCGTGCGTCGATCAGCAATCGCACCATTGATGGCACCACATTGGCAGCATTCGGCTCAATGCGGAACTCACCGACAGTCGCCGTGAAATGCCCCGGCGTTGCCGCCAGTGCAAAAGCCTTTTCGTTGATTTCCAGCACCAGCTTGGACGCCGCGGCCAACGCATCGGCACGCTGTCCCATCGGCGTAGTGCCTGCATGATCAGCACGGCCTTCGATGATGATTTCAAAGCGGCTGATACCGGCAATCGCGGTGACAATGCCGATATCTACATGCTCGGTTTCCAGCACCGGCCCCTGCTCGATATGCAGCTCCAGAAACGCTGCAAGATCAGGACGGCTCTGGCTTAGAACAATGCCTGCATCGCCACCGACCTCACCAAAAGCTGTATAAAGCGTGCGCCCATCGCTGACCCGATCCAGCCATTCCTTTGGCAACTGGCCTGTCATGCCGCGACTACCAATGCAGGAAACACCAAACGGGCTGACTTCCTCTGCGAGAAAATCAACGACTTCAAGATCGTGATCAAGCTCAATACCGTGATCGCTCAGCGCGCGCGCCACTTCCAAAGCCGTGACCACACCCGCAATGCCGTCGAAACGTCCGCCTTCCGGTACCGTATCGGAATGCGATCCGAGCATGATCACGCCTTTGCCGACACTTTTACCTTTGCGAAGGCCGATCAGATTGCCAGCCGCATCAATACGGGTTTCAAGACCCGCCGCCCGCATGCGCTTTTCGAGATAGGCGCGGCCTTCGAGATAAAGCGGCGAGAACACGCGCCGTGTCCACGGGCGACCCGGCTCGGTAATGGCGGCCAGCGCGTCGAGATCTTCCGCGATGCGTATCGCCCGAACCGGCAGATTGGTGCTCATTATGCATGCCCTGCAATGATATGGCGAAGTGGCGGGCGAACGAAATGGCCAAAGCCAGCCTCCGCTATCACGTTCTTGCCGTCATAGACCTTTTGCCCGCGCACATAGGTTGCCGCCACTTTGTAGGGCAGCTCTATCCCGTCGAAAGGCGACCATCCAGCAACATTATTGCCCGTTGAGGCCGCATCGTAGATATATGTTTCAGGTGTCAGGATGGTGATATCAGCATCGCGATCCGGCGTCAGAGCGCCCTTGATATGATCAAGGCGGAAATGCCTGGCAGGGTTCTCTGCCATCAGTTTGGCACCCCATGACAGCGACACGCCGCGTTCCATCGCACCCTTCACGAACAGCGGGATGAGCGTTTCCAAGCCCGGCAGGCCGGATGCATTGGCCAACATGTCCGGATTGGTTTTGCGATCAAGCGACCAGCTCACATGGTCGGTCGAGAGCAGCGTTACATTGCCATTGGCCAGTTCACGCCAGAGCTTTTCGACTTCCGCACGCGGGCGCAGCGGCGGGTTGCACTTGGAACGACCGCCAAGACGCTTGGCGTCATTTTCATCATCCAGCATCAGATAGTGGATGAGGCACTCAACCGTCGCCTGATACCCCCGCGCACGGTAAGATGCGGCGATTTCATAACCGCGACCAAGCGAGCAATGCACGACATGCGCCGGACAGCCGATTGCAGCACCTATCTCATAAATCTCGGTCATGGCGAGAAGTTCGGTCAGCGGTGGACGCGACATACCATGCGCACGATAATCGGTAATGCCCGCTTCTTTCACCTTCTTCATCGCCGACTGCACATATTCGTCATTTTCGTTGTGCACGCCAGCGGTCAGTCCGGTCTTCGCCACTTCCGCAAAACACTCTGCCAGAAGCGGCGGATTGATGCGCGGGAAGCGCTTCGGATCGGTGCCAAAGGTCGAGAACTTAAACGCTGCTACGCCTGCTTCCGCCTGCTCAGCAATACGCTTGGCACCTTCAAGCGGGTCAATCGTGCCATAGAGAGCAAAATCGACAAAAGCCTGCTTTCCGGCATGGGTGATCTTGCGTTCCACCGCCGCTGCCGAGCAGATCAGATCGCCTTCGTCATAAGGCATATCAACAATCGTCGTGACGCCACCTGCTGCTGCTGTGCGGGTTGACCAGATGAAATCTTCCTGATTTTTCTGCGATAGCGAATGCACCTGCGCATCAATCGCGCCCGGCATGATGAGCGCTTCGCCCAATAGGTGACGCTCCTTGGCTTCAGGCGGTGTTCCGGTGCCCAACTGGATGATTTTGCCATCGCGCACCGCCACATAACCGCGCTCCACCACGCGGTCGGGCAGCACAACGGTTCCCTGTAAAACCAGATCGAAATCGGCCATATCAATTCTCCTGCCCAATCAACTCTTTTGAGTCAGCGTGTTTTAAGTCAGTTTTCTTTAAATGCGGGGGCGGCAACCACGACTTTCGCGCGTGTTGCTTCCGGTGTGCCTTCGGGGGCTGTACCCAAAGCGAAGAAACTATCGAAACTATTGATTGGCGCGCGGTCGATGATCTGCGCCACAATCGCATCCGAGCAGATGAGCTCTTCGATGCATTCCACCTCAGCAGAAAGCGGTCGATCTTTCTCATAGAATGGCGAGCATTTGCGTACCTGTTCATAAATCAGGCCCGAAACGCCCTGCGGTTCATCACCGACAATATCTATAGCCTGCGACGCCAGAAGCGCTTCCAGAGCGGCCAGACGTTTCAACGCTTCCACCTGACGTTCAAAGCGCTCAATTACTAGCGGCAAGAAAGCCGCCTCGTCTTCCATTCCGCCAGCGACCACCAGCGACTGCGCAGACACTGGACTACTGAGCGAAAGCACGCGGGAGAAAATTTCACCTGCGAGCTTTATGATCGGGCCAAATCCGGTTGCGATCTTACCGTCCGGCACGAGATTGAGTGGTAGACCACGACGATGGCCATTGCCCAACAGCACGCAGCGATTGAATGCATTGCGCGCTGCATGCGCCATACAGACGGAGACGGATTCAAGCAACACTGTCACATCAAGTGGCAATGAGCCGCCGGAGGTCACGACACGGCCTTCAACCACAACCGGATTGTCATCAGAGCGTCCAGTCGCCTGCAAAATTTTGTACCCGGCACCAAGCAGGCTCTCGATAATCGTGCCAAAAACCTGCGCCACCATACGAAGGCTCAGCGGGTCCTGCACATGGGTCGATACCGGCCATTGCCATGAGGCGGCGGCATCGCAGAACCATTTGCCGACCAACGCCTCACGCGGCGTGCCAACATGACATGCCGCCAGCCACGGATCGGGCGATGCACCAAGTGCGCCGGAAGCCGTGAGGCTTGTTGCAAGCATAACGCGGATGACAGAAGCGGCATCACGCAGGGCGCGGGCAGCGGCAGCAAAGCTCACGGCATTGGCCGAAAGCGAAGCCAGTGCATCTCGCGGTGCCATACGGTGCGGCTTTAGCCCTGCCTGTTTCAGCGCTTCACTGGCAGGCATGCGCTTGCCTTGATACATTGCCTCGCCAACACCGGTCAGCACAGCGCCAATCTGCCCCATCAGCCCAATGTCGGCGCAACCAATCGAGCCAGTGCGACGCACGACAGGAATAACATCGGCACGCATCAGATCGAGATAGGCATCAACCAGACCCGTGGTGCAACCGACCTGACCGGTCAGGATCGTGTTGATGCGAATGGCGATCGCCTTGCGCACGACAGATGGCGGGAAAGCGGCACCGGTACCGAAATGATGCGCGCGTACCAGCCCCATATTGAACTCTTCGAGCTCATCATCAGACCAGCTCACATCTTTCATCGCGCCGACACCGGTCGTGCTGCCATAAACGGGGACACCGTTGCGGATTGCCTCTTCCAGCACTTCGCGCGAGGCTCTGACCCGCTCCATGCCCTCCGCAGAAGCCGCAACTTCCACTTCCCCATTCCCGATTTTCATCATATCGGCAAAGCCAAGCGGCTGCCCGTTCAAAACGATCTGCACTGTGTTCGATACCTTCAAGATTAGGCTGTCGGGATGAGTTTACCTGACAGGGAGATCACAAGGGATATCCCATATTGCGAACGCGCGATGTGGGAATTTTGGAGGAGTATGAGCCCTGAATACTGGATGATATGTTTCGGGTCGCGACTTCGAGCAACATTGCCAATCTCGCTGAATTGGCCTTCGAGAATTATAAAGACCTGCATAAGTCATGATGCAAGCAATATGAATCTATGCGATAGGCCAACGACAACTTGAGGCCTATTATTCAGCAAGCACATCACATGCGGCGCGACTGTAGTGTAGATCGGGGTATATTAATGGACATTGCCACTATTCTGATCATCAATTCGCTGATTGCAACTTGCTCCATCCGCGAAACCGCACGTCTGGAAGGTCGCGCTCCGTCCACGGTCAGCGCGGCCTTGGATCGAATGGAAACAGCGCTCGCGGTACCACTCATGCGGCGCGAGGGAGCAGTTCTAAGCCTTACACTCGAGGCACAAAAGCGCCGCAGACTATTTAATGAAACAGCGCAGCTCAGTCGCGAGCTGCAATCTATCGGCGGCACCACCAATAATCGTGCAGCCATCTCTCTCACCGCTCTCATTCGCTTTTCTGTTGCAGCCCAGGCGGGCAGTATCCGCGCCGCAGCCAAAAGCCTCGGCATGGGGCAGCCGCAGCTGACTCGTCAGCTATCGGAACTGGAGCGCAACCTTGATTGCCGCTTATTTGAGCGGACACGATCTGGTGTCAGTTGCACCGAAGCCGGTAAGCAAATGCTCACTCTTGTGGAAACAATTATAAGCAATTGGGAGGAGCTGTCTCATGCATCGTCTGATCGCTTCCGATACAACCTCGCGACCTGCCGGGTCGGGTCCGTTATGCCGCTTGGCCATGAAAGCAATATTGCGCAGATCCTTGCCAATCTGACAGCCGGATGGGAAAAGCTCTATCCGCGTCAACCGCTATCGATCTCGGCCAACACCGCAGAAGAACTGATCTCTGGGCTTAAAAGTCGCCGCTATGATGCGATCCTCATCGACCACGACGACTTCTCCCGGGACTTTGATGGCCGCATCGTATCAGATGCCCCGCTCGCCCTGATCGGTGATCATCGTGTCATGGCGGAACTGAATGACAACATGGCTACGTTCTTACAAAAGCATCGCCTGGCACTTCCCAGTGCGAAAAGCGGTATCCGACAACATGCGATGCTCTATCTGGAAAGCGTGCTTGGTCCGGTAGGTCCATCAAAACTTCGTTTAATCGAGATGGATTCAATTCCGGTCATCATCAATCTGGTCACGCGACACGGTTATCTTTCGATATTGCCCGAACCAGTTGTTGCCCGTCTTCCCTTCCCGATTACGCAATACCTACTTGGCCAAGAACACCGCCAGATACTTTCATTTGTATGGCGACGGAACACTTTCACACCAACGATGTTAAATGAGATGGTGTCACTACTGACAGAGGATAATTAGTAGAATTTTATTTCTCGCGACGACTAGTTTTCGACGCTTATAAAACACTAGCGGGATGACAGAATTTTGCTGAGGCATCCTTCGTTCGGAATCTGGGATATATCCCTTTCCGGTGTTTTAAACTAGCCTGCAAATCAAACAGCGGGTGACTGTGAGGGAGAACAAAATTATGAAGAGATCTTTGATTGTTGCTGGCGTATTGGCCAGCATGGTAGCTGCTGCCGGGTCTGCTTTGGCTGCAGACGTTGTTGTGGGGTCCAAGATCGACACCGAAGGCGGGGTGTTGGGAAACATTATTTCGCAGGTTCTTAAGGCAAACAATATTGCTGTTATCGATAAGATCCAGCTTGGTGCAACGCCAATCGTGCGTGAAGCCATTACGCAAGGTCAAATCGATATTTACCCGGAATATACCGGGAATGCTGCGTTCTTCTTCAACAAGGGCGATCTTGCTCTATGGAACAAGGCGCGTGAGGGATATGAAGAAGCCAAAAAGCTCGATTACGATGCCAACAAGATTGTTTGGCTGACGCCGGCTAATGCCAACAATACCTGGGCAATTGCTGTGCGCCGCGATGTCGCGGAAAAAAACAATCTCAAGTCTCTGACTGATTTCGGAAAATATGTGAGTGGTGGTGGGCAGATCAAACTTGCGGCGTCGTCAGAATTTGTAAGCTCGGCCACAGCTTTACCGGCGTTCCAGACGGCATACAGCTTTACCCTCAAGCCTGATCAACTGATTACGCTTTCAGGGGGTGACACTGCGGCTACGATCGCTGCTGCTGCACAGCAAACTTCGGGCGCCAATGCGGCCATGGTCTACGGTACTGATGGCGGCATTGCGCCTGCGGATCTCGTCGTATTGGAAGATGACAAGGGTGTGCAGCCGGTTTATTTACCCACCCCCATTATTCGCGAAGCAGTTCTGAAGGAAAATCCGCAAATAGCCGAACTGCTAAAGCCAGTGTTTGAATCCTTTTCCCTCGAAAACTTGCAAGAGCTCAATGGTCGCGTCCAGGTCGGTGGCGAACCTGCAGCTGATGTTGCACGCGAATACTTAACCTCAAAAGGCTTCATCAAGTAACCCTTTTGCCTGCCGGAATAAATAGCTTCGGCAGGGACTCAATCCTTAAAGGCTGGCTTTGGAGCGATGCTAAGCGCAATCGTCGCTAAAGCCAGTAGAATTCCCGGCGAACAGGACTCACCATGCAATTAGCCGTAGACCGTACCGCCGCCTCTCACCCACGTTTTGCCTTTGACCGACTGGGGCTGGTAATTTCCCTCATCATCATTGCTGCGATGTTCATCCAACCTTTTGCCCTCGTGCGTCCCAATCGCGTCGCGGCGACTGCACCGGTCTATATTTGGAATGCCTTACCGTCGTTACAGGCGTTTGCACTGATTGTCCTGTCGCTGGTCACTGCCCTCGTCATGGCGCTGCGCACGCAGCTGACATTGCGCCTTGGTCTTCTGGTAATCACCCTTATTACGCTCGCCATCGCTATTGGCTGGAGCGCGACCTACCTTACACCGGCAAGCAATAATTATGCCCGTGTTTCGCCTGGCGGCAGCCTGTGGCTAATACTCTTGGCGCTGGCACTCGCCATTGGTGACACGCTTGTCCGCATGCGTCTCAAGCCGCTTTCACGGCTGGCAGCGCTAGGTATCTTCATATTCCTTCTTGGCGTGTTTCTCTATAGCGGCGTCTGGAACGACATTTCCATTCTAAAGGAGTATGCCTCTCGTCGCGGTGCGTTCATGAGCGCACTGAGCACTCACGCTTTTCTCGCGATCGGCTCGCTCATTGCAGCCTTCATCATCGCCACGCCAATCGGCATACTTATCCACCGCGTCAAGCGCCTGCGCGATGCTGTTCTGTCCTTCTTCAATGTCATCCAGACTATCCCGTCCATGGCCTTGTTCGGCGTGCTGATTGCGCCGCTGGCATGGGTTGGCGCCAATCTGCCCGGTGCGAGCGCACTTGGCATCGCTGGTATCGGTCCGGCACCAGCCTTCATCGCTCTCGTCGCCTATGCACTTCTGCCCATCGTTTCAGCAACCGTTACCGGCCTTGATAATGTCTCGCCTTCCGTTGTGGACGCCGCTCGCGGTGTGGGCATGACCCGCCGCCAGCGCTTGTTCTCAGTCGAATTGCCGTTGGCGTTCCCCGTAATCCTCACCGGCATCCGCGTGGTGTTGGTGCAGAATATCGGCCTTGCGGTTATTGCCGGCCTTGTGGGCGGCGGAGGTCTTGGCATGTTCGTCTTTCAGGGCATCGCCCAGACAGCCACCGATCTGGTGTTGCTTGGTGCTTTGCCGACCGTTGCTTTGGCCTTCGTCGCCGCCATCTTGCTTGACGCGCTGATAGAAATCAGCCGCGGCCACCAGAATTAGGAGCCCGTCCTATGATCGAGATTTCAAACATCACCCGCATTTATGGCGCGCAAACGGCCGTCGACCATGTTTCGCTGACAATCGACGCGGGTGATTTGGCCGTCATCGTTGGCACGTCTGGCTCCGGCAAGACAACGCTGATGCGCATGATTAACCGGCTTGTCGAACCAAGCCATGGCGTGATCAAGATCGACGGCAAAGACAACCGAGAACTACCACCTCATATTCTGCGACGCGGCATCGGCTATGCCATTCAGGGCCATGGACTGTTTCCACACCGCACCATTGCGGAAAATGTCGGCACAGTCCCCACGCTGCTCGGCTGGGACAAGGCTAAAATCTCCGCGCGTGTGGATGAATTGCTATCGCTGTTTCACCTCGATCCTGCGATCTATCGCAACCGTATGCCGCATGAACTTTCAGGTGGTCAGCAACAGCGTATTGGTGTTGCCCGTGCGTTGGCGTCCAATCCAGCAATCCTCCTGATGGATGAGCCATTCGGTGCGCTTGACCCGATCATCCGCGACAAGGCTCAGGAAGATCTGCTGGCGATCCAGAAACATTACGGCACCACCATCGTGCTTGTTACCCACGATATGGAAGAAGCGATCCGCCTTGGCTCGCGTATTGCAGTGATGGATAAGGGCGAGTTGCTGCAATATGCAACGCCGGAAGAAATCATCACCAAACCGGCAACGGACTTTGTCCATGCCCTGCTCGGCGGTGGCAGTGACCGCGTATTCCGTCTGTTGTCGCTTGAAACCGTTGACGGTCTCGTCGAGACCGGCGACGCGAGTGGTGATGCGATCAACAGTGACGCGTCGCTGCGTGAAGCACTGGGCGCAAGCCTATGGTCAGGTCGCACCGCACTCCCTGTCAGCCGTGATGGTCAGATCATCGGCCGCATCACCCGCGCTGCAATTGAAGAACACGCCCGGAGGGTCGCATGAGACTGGGCACAGTTCTCAAGACCGCACTGCTGGTCCTGCTTTGTACTTTCATTCTGAAGCCGGAATGGTTTCAAAGCTGGCTGGCACCTTTCACCCGCAACAATGCACCGGCCATCTATACGCAGAACTCACTGCTGGCGCTGACCATCAACCATCTGGCACTGGTCGGCATCGCAACGCTCACGGCAACCATCATCGCCGTGACGCTCGGTATTTTAACGACACGTCCAAGCGGACGTGAATTCCTGCCGCTCTCGCGCGCAGTGGCCAATATCGGCCAGACATTCCCGCCTGTCGCAGTTCTCGCCATCGCCGTGCCGATCTTCGGCTTTGGCTCAATTCCTGCCTTCATAGCGCTTCTGCTTTATGGCCTGCTGCCGATCTTTGAAAACACGTTGACCGGTCTCACCGAGCTTGAACCATCCGTGGTTGATGCAGGGCGTGGCATGGGCATGACCGACCGGCAATTGCTGTTTAATGTCGAGCTGCCACTAGCTCTGCCGGTTATTCTGTCGGGCGTTCGTCTCGCCGCAATCATCTCGCTCTCCACAGCAACTATCGGCTCGACCGTAGCTGCAAGTACACTTGGTGAAGTTATTGTTGCAGGACTGTTATCGGGCAATACGGCATTCGTTTTGCAGGGTGGCTTTATCGTCGCAGCACTTGCGATCCTTATCAATGCGGCCTTCGTTTATGCTGAGCGAAGGTTGAGAAGCAACGCCCACTAAATGCGCGCGCATAGGAAACCAAAGCAGGTTTTAGTCTTTTCGCCTTATCCGGCCACTTAAATGGCCTCGCTGAGATCGGCAACAATGTAGCCCGGATGTTCGATACCGATCGAAAGCCGTCCGTTTGAGCAGGTCGCGAGCTGGTCATCGGCAGCCAGTTGCGAAAGTGGTGCCGTTAATGGATGGAACGCTAGAGAACGTGCGTAGCTAGTATCGGGTACGTGTTAGAAATGCTGCGGCCTGCCTCGCGTCCACCTTTGAGATCAAATCCGACCAACGCGTCATGTGATCTTCTCCGCCCGACCACTGGAACGCCTTACACTTCGTAAATATGCGAAGAGCACGGCCTATATGCGCGGGCGACTTTTCCGCGGATGGCCAACCCGAAATCGTTGTTGGTTACGGCGTCGCGCGATCTCGTTGGAATGCTTCACTGCTCCCGTAACGGCCAGCGCTTATTCATTGCTGTTTGGTGTTAAACATCCGACCAGTCGCGGCGAATTGCCCATCACCATCCTTCAGACACCTGTCGCATGGGCAAGAATGAGTTGTCCGTAGTGGACGCTCAATTGCATCTGCGAGAATCAGACAATCTCTACATTGTCGACGGATCTGTTCTACCAAGCCTGACTTGCGGGACCGATTCATGCCGCAATTCAAATAGTTGCCGAAAGCTTTTCTGTGCGTTTTCCAACTAAATACCCAGATCTTTTCGGAAATAATCCATTGCAATTCTTCGTTTTCAATATGGTCTTGATAAACCAAAGCGAATGGGCGGTCTGACCAATTCGATAAACCGCCCCCTATTTCTTACTTCGTCGTATACCCTCCATTGACCAGAATAGTCTGACCGGTCATCCACCAGCCATCTGAAACCATGAAGCGGATGTAAGGAACAATATCCTCAATATCGGTGAGACCTGTTTTGGAGAAATTTGACAGTGCCGCAGCGGTCTTGTGATAAGCAACCGCATCGTCTCCTTCAGCCGGATAGAAAAACGGCGTATCCATCGGGCCAGGTCCGATTGCTGTGACCGAGATGCCGCGACCGCCAAACTCCTTTGAGGCCGCCCTCGTGAAATGCTCAATGGGGGCCTTGGTACCTGCATAACTCGCATAAAATGGCGTGAAAGCACCCAATAGCGAGGTGACCAGCGTCAAAAGCTTACCATTATCATTGAGATGGTTGCCTGCTTCTTTAATAAAGAAGAATGCGGCCTTAGCGTTAACTGCACTCATTTCATCGTACTCAGCCTCCGAAATATCTAAAATCGGCTTTTTAAGCACTTTGCCGACTGTATTAATCGCGATGTCTGGACGACCGATTGACGCTACAGCGTCTGTAAACAACTTTTCGACTGCATCGGCCGTTGTCAGATCGGCCTGAAAGGCGATTGCTTCAGCGCCAACGGCTTTTACAGCGGCTACGGTAGCTTCTGCATCTGCCTTGCTCGCAACGCTATTGTAGTGAATAGCGATTGCTTTGGCACCGTGAGCGGCAAAATCGCGTGCAAGCAAGCCGCCAAGGTTTTTGCCACCGCCAGCGATAAAGACGGTTTTACCTTTAATGCTGTGATCAGTCATGAATAGCCTCCTATGCCCAATGGCGACCTCGGTCGCTTTCGTTGGAGGAATGTATCGTCTATACATTCAAGATAAAGATGTGCATCCTGACATCACTTGTCAGAAAACCGATACAATTGAGGAATTAGGGCGGTTGGACCGGATAGACCTATTTCGAATTTTTACTCGCGTTGTTGAGTGTTCAAGTTTCACACGTGCCGCCAATACGCTTTCCATTCCGCGGTCTTCAGTCTCGGCGGCAATTCAGGAGTTGGAAGGGCGTGTCGGCACACGACTGCTTCACCGCACGACCCGTAAAGTCTCTCCGACGCACGATGGTGAGGCATTTTACGAACGCTGCCAGCGGGTCATAGCCGATGTCGAAGATGCCGAAAGTCTCTTTCGACAAGCAGCAGCGCAGCCATCCGGAAAGCTCCGCGTTGATGTTCCGGGACGGATCGGCCGTCTGATAATAGCGCCTGCGCTGCCAGATTTTCTTAATCTTTATCCGCAGATCGACATTGATTTCGGGGTAACGGATCGTGCAGTGAACCTGATAGAGGACAGCGTTGATTGCGTTTTGCGTGTCGGCCCACTAAGCGACTCCGGCCTTATCGGGCGTTCAATTGGCAAGCTGCCTCTAATCAATGTTGCCAGCCCAGCTTACTTAAAGCGCTATGGCAAACCTCACACACCGGACGAACTCACAAGCCATTTGGCAATTAATTATTCATCCCCATCAAGCGGTCGGGTTGAACCTTGGGAATGGCTAGAAGATGATGTGCTTCACGCGGTGCATCTGCCTGGGCGTATTACAGTAAACAGTGCGGAAGCGTACATCGCTTGTTGTTTAGCTGGTCTCGGCTTGATCCAAATCCCAGCATATGATGTGCACAATCATCTAGAAGCAGGTGATCTGATCGAAGTAATGCCACGACACCGCGCCCAACCTATGCCCATGACACTGCTCTATCCCCATCGCCAACATCTCTCACGACGGTTACAGGTCTTCGCTGACTGGCTTGAGGCTCTGCTCAAGCGACATCTCTTGCCATAGGAGAAAATTAATTGTCGTTCGGTTTATAACTCTCTTTATCGCAAACATTGAAGATACCGTCGATCAACTATGATCGTCGACACCCCTGCGCCAGTAGGGAACGACGAGATGTTCTGCCTTATCCAATTTTTGTTCACCAGGAAGGTAGATGCGGATGGAGCAGAAAGTATCGTACTCACACCCTGCCCAAACATATCGGCGTATTTGGGGATCCGGCATTCTCACACTTCATATCGCATCCTGAAGCAAACTTCTGGTTCACGTTGCAGCACGACCGCGGCAAAGCCAATTCGCCTTTATTGCGGCTTTAAAGTATATTGACTGGACTTCACTTTCATCTGTGACTTCTATAAAGGTATAGCCGCTGGCAGATGCAGGTAGATACTCCAGCATGCGCGCAAGTACGCGCAGAGCTGTTTCATCTCCGGCAAACAGATACCACTGAGCATCTATCAGACCGCCGCCACCCGGGCCAATCACACTGAGCTCATCACCCACGCGCGTTTGAGCTGCATAGTTTGAACCAGGTCCAGCATTGTCATGCAATATAAAGTCAATATCGATAAGTCCGGTATCAACCTCGACCGAGCGCAGTGTGTACTTACGCATATCTGGCCTTAGCTCAGGATTTGCCCACAGTATGAGGCCGTTCAGGCCGATGCGTGGCCATTGGGGTACGTCAGAATCAGGTTTTTGGGCCATAAGGTGACATGTAAGGCATCCAATGATGGCATACCTTACTGCATCGTCGCAATGAAAGGTAATGCGTCGCATATGCGGAGTAATATCGCATATCGACTGCACCTCGAGTTTACGGAAATTTGGTGAACGTTCAAGGTCGTCACCATCGTCACGCCAGATGATAACTGGCGCTGTCTCACTTGCAAATTCCATTCATGGGAAACAACTGCCGTACGAATGAAATAAATGTCTTCCAGATTTGACGCTGATAAATCGATACGCTCTTGCGCGCCTTTGTAACAAACCGTGTGCTGGCGCCTCTCATGCGCAAAAGCGTTCCAGCACCTTCACGCTCAGCTTCCCCGTCATGTTCGAGCATATGATCACACAGCTTGTTGACGACAAGGCCAGGGTGGGGCAACTCAACAATGGCAGAAGCTGCAAATTGTTTGTTTTATAATTCCGTCATTGAGCTACGGGCTCGATTTTTGTCATTTCGTCGTCAAGGCCCACCCAAAATGTTCCCTCTATCGGCACCGCGAGAAAGCGCCGATTTATTTCAGCAAGCGTCGCATTGGGATCAATGTCTGCAAATATTTCTGGATGCGCCCATTTCGCAAAGCACTCGAATATCAAAACATTCAGTGCCGAAATAGACACCTGATGCGATATACCGAAAGCGCGTCGTTCACTCACCGCTGTAAGATTGCGACGAATACTGTTGAAAACGACATTGCGAAGTGATGCGAGCGCGGTTTCCTTGGAAATACCGCCCCCTACAATCAAACTCGTGTCTGGCGATAAGTTTGGTGCGCCTGTCGCAATGTAAATCTGTGGGTCAGTTTCAAGCACGTATTCTGGACTGAGTCTGCCTTCATAGGCCGAAACCACGTCTGCGCCGATACTCACTGCTCCGGCCAAGACAATGTTTTGGGTCATTCGATTGTTTTGCCCAGGCGTGGAACAGCACGTGGCATTAGCAAAACCGTCAACCAGCACTTTTGGGTGCTCTGAAACATTTTTTAGACGCTCGGTAATCGATCTATACCGCTGGCGCACGAACGTCGTATATTCCCCGGCTTGTTTTACACGCCCGATCGCCTTTCCGAGTAGTTCAACGGAGAACGCCGTAGATTCCAAGGGGTTTCGCTTGTCATTGACTGGCCCGTCCAGAAATATCACGGGGACTCCGGCCGCATTGAGCAGTTCAACTGTATCTTCCCAACCCGCTTGCCACTGGTTGATCACAAACAGATCTGGCGACGCGCTGAGGATACTCTCGACCGAAGTATCAGTTGGCTGTAGCGCACCTACTGTTGCGATGTTATCGATCTCCGGAAATAGCTTGTGGAAAGAAGCATACACCCCCTTATCGATCCGCTGCGGATTTGCCCACCCTGCGATCCTTGAAACAGGATCGTTTTCGATCAAAGCTAATGAAAGAAGAAGCAGGCTCTCGTTAAAAACAATTCGTTTTGCGGGAGCGTTCAGCCGAACCTCCCGCCCCGCAGCATCCTCAAGCACGATCTGCGCTGTCGCCTCTCGAACTGGCCCCATAAGACCAGCCAAAAGAAAAATCGGCAGAATCCCGATGATAAGCAATAATCGTGTGAGAATTGCGCGAACATGGGTGCCCAACTGCATTACCAACGGTATTTCAGGCTGGCGTTGACAGCACGTCCTGCTCCATAGTTACAGCTGCCGCCGGTGTCATTTAGACAGTGAGAGACATATTTACGGTCAAACAGGTTGGTCGCGTTGACGCGCAGTGTCATGCCATCAAGCTCTTTTCTCACTTTACCGAAGTCCATTTCGACACCGAGATCAACGAGCATTTGCCCCGGGATACGTAATTTCTCTAGATACTTGCTGTCGGTCTGATAGGACGACCAGCCGCGCACGCCCGCACTCACCGAAAGACCAGAAGCCCAGATAGGGCTGTATTTAGCCCAGACGCTTGCCTGATGTTCAGGCAAACGGAGGATTTCGCGACCCCGTTCGACAGCCAGATTGGATTCCAGTATTTCTGAGTCCGAATACGCGTAGGATCCAAGAAGTTCAATCTCGCGTGTAAGCTCAACCTTGCCTTCAACCTCGACTCCACGAACCCGTTGTTTTCCTGACTGCACGTAGCCAGTCTGTACCCCAGTAGTCAGATAAGGGGTCAGCGCGTTTTTAATATCAAGATTGTAGAACGAAACGGCGATCATACCGTTACTCCCCAAGGGCTCATATTTCACACCAACCTCGATTTGACCGGCGCGCTGGGCTTTGTAGGGCTCATCAAACGCATCAACGCCGAGTAAAGGCGTGAATGTGGTTGAATAACTCACATAAGGGGCTAGGCCGTTGTCAAACAAATAAGTTAGACCTGCGCGCCCAGAAATCTGGCCTTCGCTGTTCTCAACATATGCCTTATCTGGTGTTGCACGGCGATTGAAGGTCGATATTTCTGATTGATCATAACGTAGACCCAGCGTTCCCACCCAGCGATCGTAACGCACCTGATCTTGCACATATACCCCCAGTTGCTGCTGTTTTTGCAATGCTGAAGTCGAATAAGCAGGATAGGGAATGGATACCCCACCATAGACGGGATTGAGATAGTCTATTGGAGGAACGCCTGCGGTCGTGTTACCGAAATTGCGGTCTGAAGTGGCGCGCAAGTATTCGAGACCGAGAAGCACCGTGTGATCAATTTCTCCGGTATTGAAACGTGCTTCAGCTTGAGTATCGACGGTAAACGATGTCAGTCTATCGTCGGAAGCACCTGACGCGCGGTTAAGCGTATGTCCATCCGGCTGATACGCAAATGCCGGATTAACGAGCACGAGGAACATATCCTGTGAGGACCGGCTATATCGCAGGTTCTGTCTCACGCTCCAGGTTTCGTTGAAGTCATGGGAAAATTCGTAGCCAAGCGTGTAAAAATCCCGATTGAATTCATTTGCTTCTGGATCACCCAGATAAAGATCACGCGGTATCTGGCCGTGGGGATTGGGCAGCAATGTTCCCACCGCAGGGTAAAATCGAGGATTGAAGATTGCACGGTCCCGCTGATAGTAACCAGATAGCGTCAGCGAAGTTTCCGTGGAAGGGCTCCAGGTCAGGCTCGGCGAAAACATCAGAGCACGATCGCGCTCCTGATCAATCTGCGTATGCATATTGCGCCATTGACCGACAAACCGGTACTGCCAATCGCCGTTTTTCGTAACTGGCCCTGTTGAATCCACCGAAGTCTGGATGCCACCAAAAGCTGAGGTGCCGATGACAACTTCATTATGCGGCGTGGCCTGCGGAGACTTGCTCACGTAATTTACGAGACCACCTGGCATTGTTCGACCATAAAGCACGGAAGCAGGTCCTTTGATTACCTCGATTCTTTCGAGGGCATAAGGATTCACGCTTGGTGTTGCGTAACTGCTCGGATCTCCCGGAAGTGCCAGGCCATCCATCCAAATTGTGCCATAGGTGTTGTAGCCCCTGATATGAAGCCAGTCGTATCGTATGTCGTAACCATTTGCTTCAGAAAGAACACCGGGCGTATAACGCAACGCTTGCGGAACCGTGTCGGCGCTTTGGGCATCCATTTGCTGACGCGTTACGACACTGACTGCCTGGGGCGTTTCCAGAAGCGACGTGTTAGTTTTAGAAGCCGCCTTGCTTCGCTTAGCGATGATTGAATCATCAGGTCCAGTCAGGTTTTCACCGTCACCGCTAATTGTGATTGTACCCAGTATCGTCGTACTTACTGTCTGTTCCTCAGAGAATGCCGTTTCAATACAACAGATGCCAATCGCAGTGGAAGCGACAAGAAGCGTCGCCAGCCGTGCGTGTAATCCCCTTGGTCCTTTGCAGGCGTTCCACTGACCGACAATTACATATTTCACGAAATCCCCATCCATATGATGCAATAACAAATCTTTGAATTCAGGACGCTTTCATCGATGATCGAATTAAACTTGACCTATAAATTCATATTAATGTAGAATTACAAAATGGGTGAGCCTTTCTGCAAGTGGGGAAGCTTTGACAGAGAAAGAAAAACCTTTGTTGGAAGCACAAAGATCTCTAGAAGCTGCGCGGAATGTACCGGGATGCAATATGAAGGCATATGAACTTGTCTCACGGCTTAAAGCCTTGAACCTCAGCGACTTCTGAAAGTTAATTGGCATGAGCCCCTCTAAGAGATCGCCGCATTCTCGTTCAAAGCCCGAAACTACCAAACTGCGCGTTCGCGATTTTTTGCGACGCGAAGGTGTGCAACTCGAAAGCCCTGACGACAAACTTTCCCCCGAAGATACGCTGATTGAAGGACAGTTCATTCATCAAGAACTGCGCAACGGTCTTTTCCTGCATGTCAGCGACGTTCTAGAAAGACGTCCATTCACAGCCACGTCCCAATTATCTGCCGGCTTATCGTGCATCTTTTTTCTAGATGGTGCGGTTGACATAAGAATGGGCGACAGGCCATTCCATTTCGAGGGTGCGCGGATGGGCGCAGTCGAGGGAACAGCGATTATGAATGCCCGCCCCGAGAGTTTTCAACGTAGCTCCTTCGGTAGCCAAAGGCTGCGGCATCTCGTGGTCACGGCCTCACCAGAGTGGCTGGATATGGAAGGTTTGGAGGACAGTGAAGCGGGTACAAAACTGTTTAGCAATCACCTCGCCAGTCAACGTTGGACGGTAACGCCCCGCGCGATAGAGCTTCTCCATCAAATTGTAGCACCTACCAATTTGGCTCCGTGCTTACGCAAACTTTTTCTGGAAAGCCGGGCGGTTGAGATCATTGCTGAGGCTCTTTCCGCGATTACGCAGTCACCATCAAGCAACTCATCCAGTCGTCTCTCGACCCGGCAAGATGGGGTACGCCTTACAAGAGCAAAGGAATTTATCGCGACCAATTTGGCTGCGTCGCTCAACGTGCCCACAATCGCGCGTGCTGCTGGGATCAATGTCAGCGGACTTCAGCATCTGTTTCGGCTACATGAAGGGTCGAGTGTATTCGAGTATATCCGCAAAGCGAGGCTCGAAAACGCGTATGAGGCTCTCGCGTCGGGAGAAGTCGGAGTTTCAAGCGCCAGTAGCCTGGCAGGATACTCCACTCCTGAAAACTTCGCGACGGCATTTAGACGCCAATTTAACATTACCCCCAAACACCTTATTAAAAGAAGATGAACCATTTTTCAGCATAAACATTTTCTAAATTAAAAATGTTAGTGTTTTAATTGGCATCATTCAAGAATATACAAAAGTTAAATTATAAATAATAATTTTAATACATGAATACGCCTCATGAATAACTCCATCATAGAGATCTTCTATTGCAGATGTATATCCACACGACTTTTCGACTTATGTATATCTCCGAACTGGTCTGCTCCCATCGGGTGATGCGGGTTTAATGTTAGTGCGTGCTGGGTCTAATCGCTAGCGTCGGCGTTGATACAGGTCCGTTTTGAGGTGGCCAGACAGAGGCTTCTGGCGCCGGCGGCTTGTAGCCCAAGGATGAGTGCGGTCGCACGGTGTTGTAGTGTTTCCGCCCGCCCTCGATTATGATCTTCGCCTCCTTGAGCGTGTAAAAGATTTCTCCATTAAGCAGTTCATCCCTGAGCTTGGAGTTGAAGCTTTCGCAATACCCGTTTTCCTATGGGCTCCCCAGCATAATGTAAGCCGTCTTGGCACCGACAAGCGTAGTCCATTCCCTCAAAGTCTTGGCGATAAATTCCAGGCCATTGTCGGAACGAATATGCGCAGGATGAAGAGATCGGAGAGCACATCGATAACGTTGACAGCCTTCAGCCTTCTCTCGACCCTGATGGCGATACATTCTCGCGTGAATTCGTCAATCACGTTTAACATGCGGATTTTCCAGCCATTATGGTCCGGTCCTCGACAAAATGGTAGGACCAGACATGGTTGGGGCGTTTCGGCCGAAGCCTAATGCAAGAGCTGTCGTTCAGCCAGAGCCAACCGCGCTTTGGTTGCTTGTAGGGAACCTTCAGCCCTTCCCGTCGCCATATCCGCTCGACCCGTTTGACGTTCACGATCCAGCCCGCCTGATGCGGCGATATCCATATCGGCCATATTGGAGGGAGAGCGTTGTGATCTCGGCGACCAACGCCGCTTCGTCATCTGGTGTCTTTGCGACCTTACGTTGCGTAGAACGATGCTGGCCGAGAACCAGGCAGGCCCGTCGTTCGTACACGCCCAGCTCTGCGATGACATGATCAACACAAGCACGGCGGCGGGCGGGACTTAGAAGTTGCCCCTAGCAGCCTCCGTCAGGATCATCCTGTCCAACGTCAGATCGGAAACTGCCCGGCGAAGGCGAGCGTTCTCGGTCTCCAATTCCTTCAGGCGCTTCACCTGGTCGCCCTTCAGTCCACCGTATTCTGCGCGCCAGCGGTAATATGTGACTTCCGTTACGCCTATCGATCCGATCGCCTCAACTGTCGATTTTCCCTGCGCATTCAGCACGTCAACCTGACGAAGCTTCGTGACGATCTCTTCCGCCTTGTGTGTTACGCTGGGTAATCGTTTCACTGGATCGATTACTTATACAGCTCCAATCTCTGCCATTTCAATGTCCTTCTTCGGCTCATATGCCATACTTCAAAAAGGATCACTTTTCAGGGGGCAGACCAGATTCTAGATTTACAAAAAAGGATCATCAAGATGGATTGACTAAATCCATATATCCTCTATTCTGGATATATGGAAAACGAAGATGCAATTGCAGCGCTGGCTGCCCTCGCTCAGTCAACACGGCTCGACACATTCCGCCTGCTGGTGAAGCATGAACCTGACGGTGTTGCGGCAGGTGAACTTGCACGCATTCTGGATGTTCCGCAGAACACGATGTCTGCACATCTGGCGACATTATCCCGTTCTGGTCTCGTAAAGGGTGAGCGACAAAGTCGATCGATCATCTATCGCGCGGACCTCAACCGGTTCCGCGACCTCACGCTGTTCATGATCAACGACTGTTGTGGTGGCAATGCGAAACTTTGTGCGCCTTTAGTTGAAAGCCTGACACCCTGCTGCGAACCAAAAGCAGCAACACAATGAGCTATTCTCGATGATTTTGGCCCTCATCTAATGGACTAATCATATGACTGATCATGTTTATAACGTGCTCTTCTTGTGCACGGGCAATTCCGCGCGCTCAATTTTGGGCGAGGCAATTCTGAACAAGGATGGCGAAGGACGATTTCACGCCTATTCGGCTGGAAGTCAGCCAAAAGGCGACATTCATCCTCTCGCAATCAAGGAACTGGACGCTCTCGGCTATTCTACCGAGAACCTGAGCTCGAAAAGCTGGGACGTGTTTTCAGGTACCGACGCCCCTCAGATGGATTTCATTTTTACGGTCTGTGATAACGCTGCCGGAGAAGCCTGCCCTGTCTGGATTGGCCATCCCATGACAGCCCATTGGGGCGTTGAGGACCCTGCCGCTGCCGAAGGAAATGACGCAGAAAAACAGCGCGCCTTTGCGCAGGCGGCCCGTTTTCTGAAGAACCGGATATCAGCATTTCTGAGCCTTCCCCACGCCACGATAGACCGCATGGCGCTTCAAAATCATCTGAAAGAAATAGGCACCATGGAAGGTAGCACACAGACAAATGTGGAGAATGACTGATGTCCACATTCGAACGTTATCTGACTGTCTGGGTGGCTCTTTGCATTGTCTCTGGCGTAGCTCTTGGTCATTTCTTTCCGACAGTATTCCATGCAATCGGATCTGCTGAAGTCGCCAGGGTCAACATTCCAGTCGCCATTCTTATCTGGCTCATGATCATCCCCATGTTGCTGAAGATCGATTTCAGCGCATTGAAACAGGTCACTGAGCACTGGCGTGGCATCGGCGTCACGCTCTTTATCAATTGGGCCGTCAAACCATTCTCTATGGCACTTCTTGGCTGGTTGTTCATTGGCTGGTTATTTCGCCCTTATCTGCCTGCAGACCAGATCGACTCCTACATTGCTGGGCTGATTATTCTGGCGGCCGCCCCTTGCACGGCAATGGTGTTCGTCTGGTCCAACCTGACCAAGGGCGAGCCGCATTTCACGCTGTCGCAGGTCGCACTGAACGATGCGATCATGGTTGTGGCATTTGCTCCTATCGTCGGGCTACTGCTCGGATTGTCGGCAATTACCGTCCCGTGGGATACGCTCGTTTTGTCGGTTGTCCTCTATATCGTCATTCCGGTGATTATCGCGCAAATCCTGCGCAGAAGCATTCTCGCCAGCGGTGGAGAACGAGCTTTCGAAGCAATGCTCAGAACGCTACAGCCGCTGTCGCTGATTGCGCTTTTGGCGACACTTGTTCTGCTATTCGGATTTCAAGGAGAGCAGATCATCGCACAGCCCATGATCATTGCGATGCTGGCCGTTCCGATCCTGATCCAAGTCTATTTCAACTCTGGCCTCGCTTATCTGTTGAATCGAATTTCAGGCGAGCAACATTGCGTCGCCGGTCCCTCGGCTTTGATTGGTGCTTCAAACTTCTTCGAACTGGCAGTAGCAGCCGCTATCAGCCTTTTCGGCTTCTCATCTGGTGCGGCGCTCGCAACAGTGGTTGGCGTTCTTGTTGAAGTGCCAGTCATGCTCTCAGTTGTCTGGATCGTGAACCGCTCCAAGGGCTGGTACGAACGCGGTGCCAATCAAAAGCCAGTCACCGAAACAGGAAAACTCTGATGTCAGTTACGATCTATCACAATCCGAACTGTGGCACGTCTCGCAACACATTGGCCTTGATCCGTGCCAGCGGCGAAGAGCCTGTCGTCATCGAATATGTGCAACATCCGCCTTCGCGAGAACAACTGGTCGAACTGCTCACTGCAATGCAGATGACGCCTCGCCAACTCCTTCGCGAGAAAGGCACACCATATGCCAAGCTGGGATTGTCCGATCTCAACTTGACCGATGATGAACTGGTCGACTTCATGATGGCGCATCCTCTTCTGATCAATCGACCAATCGTTGAAACGCCACTTGGCACCAAACTGTGCCGTCCGTCAGAACTGGTTCTCGACATCCTCGAGAGCCCGACTTCGTCATTCACCAAAGAGGACGGAGAAGTCATCACTAATGAAAGAAAGTCCCGCTGACATGGACCTGCCGAACCTAGATCGGAATTCGTTTGCTTTGCTCGACCCAGATGCACTACGCGCCGACTTTCCAAAGCATAAGCCTCGTATCCTTTTGCTCTATGGCTCACTTCGTGATCGTTCCTATAGTCGGTTTCTGACGCTGGAAGCGCAGCGTCTTCTCGATGCGATGGGCGCTGAAACGCGTATCTTTCATGCCAATGGTCTTCCTTTGCCTGACGACGGTTCAGCAGAGCATCCGAAGGTGCAAGAATTGCGTGAGGCAATGCTTTGGTCAGAAGGGCAAGTCTGGACCAGTCCAGAACGTCATGGAGCCATGAGCGCTGTCATGAAATCGCAGATCGACTGGATTCCATTGCCGGGTGGAGCAATTCGTCCGACGCAGGGCCGAACTCTGGCATTGATGCAGGTATCAGGCGGATCGCAGAGCTTCAACGCTGTCAATCAGATGCGCATTCTTGGGCGCTGGATGCGAATGATCACCATTCCAAACCAGTCATCCGTCGCAAAGGCATGGCAGGAATTTGACGACGCTGGACGGATGAAACCTTCATCATTCTATGATCGCGTGGTCGATGTGATGGAAGAACTAATGAAGTTTACACTTCTGACGCGTGGCATCTCGGATCATCTCACAGACCGTTATAGCGAGCGCAAGGAAGAAGCGGCCAAACTCGAAAAGCGTGTTTCGTTGAAATCGGTTTGAGTGGGAACTCTTCCCAACTACCAGGCTTTTATACAAACCATATGGTGATGCGTAGCTGGCCGCTGCGAATGCCCCATGCCTTGTGATAACCTTGAATGCATGAATTATTATTCAATATATGAATTATATTGACAGCGTTTGGATCTTGCGCTTAGTTGTCCCTATCAGCATTCGAGGAGGAGTGCTGGTCTTCATAAAGAATAGCGGCGCCATATAAGGCGCGCATCAACGGAGGGGCTTAAGGCCCTAAAGGGGGAATTTTGCGCAAATTTCTAAGCACGACTGCACTAACATTTCTTGCATCTACACTTTTTACATTCGCTGCAAATGCGGAAACGGAGAATCCGTTTCGTTGCAAACCGGGCGAAAAATACGTCATGAACGTAATGGTTTCCGGGGTTGAATATTGGTTCCCAGTCTATGAAATGTTCAAACAGGCCGGTCAGCAGTTTGGCTGCGAAACTGCCTACACGGGCACCCCGGAATATGATGTTAACAAGCAAATTGCTAGTTTTGACCAAGCCTTGGCCCAAAATCCAGCAGGCATCCTTGTTCACCCAATGAATTCAGATCCATTCATTGAACCTATCAATCGTGCGGTTGATCAGGGAACAGCAGTGGTTACTTTTGCAGCAGATTCACCACTTTCCAAGCGGGTTTCCTTCATCACATCAGACAATACGCGCGAAGGCACTTATGCCGCTGATGCTATTGCTGAAAAATTGGGCGGCAAAGGCGAATATGCGGTGCTTGAGAATCCCGGTCAGGATAATCATGATAAGCGCGTGGCAGCATTTACCGCACGGATGAAGGAAAAATGGCCGGACATGAAACTGGTTGGTAGGGCCGCATCCAATCAAGACCCAACCAAAGCTTATCAGGCACTGATGAGTATTATCCAGGCTAATCCCAATCTTAATGCCGTATTTATGCCAGAAGCAAATTCGGCCATTGGTGCTGCGCAAGCCAATAAGGAAAGCGGTGGCAAAGTTCTTGTAATGTGTGCCGATGTGAATGCCAATATTCTGGATATGATCAAGGCTGGTGAAGTTTTTGGTTCGATCAATCCTAATCAGGGCATGCAGGGTTATATGGGCTTTCTGATGCTCTGGTTTGCGAAGCACCCTGAGCTGATCGACCCCATGAATGATGCAAAACGCGCTGGTTCCAATCCGATGAGTATTCCATTCGTGGATAATGGATTGTCCATCGTTACAGCTGCGAATGCAGATGATTTTTATTGGGATAAGTATCTCAAACGCCGCGGTACAAAAGGCATCGAAGAGTAAGTCACACGCGTTTAGTGTTCTGCGAATGTAAGGGACAATGATTTAGAGTGGATAGAAAAATCACTCTAAATCGTGCCCCAGAACCAAAAATCTATCCGTGGAGTGATGCACCTTGACGCTGAAGTCAGTCTTAAAAATCCGCTCTGTCACCAAACGGTTTGGTCCCGTAAAGGCGCTGACGAACATGAACTTTGCCCTGGAAAAAGGCGAAATTCATGCAGTATGCGGCGAGAATGGTGCTGGAAAATCAACTCTGATGAATATCATTGCTGGTATTTTACAGCCCGACGACGGCGAAATTCTGATCGACGGAGTGCCAGTTAAAATCACCTCACCAACTGTGGCGCAGTCGCTTGGCATTGGCCTCGTGCATCAGGAAATCGCGCTGTGCCCTGATGCAAGCGTTGCCGAAAACATTTTCATGGCAACGACAAATCGCCGTCGTTCGGTATTAATGAACTATCGCAGATTGGAGCAAGAAGCACAAAAGATCATGAACCGGCTTGCCCCGATTGACGTTCAACAGAAAGTTAGCAGTCTCACGATTTCTAGTCAGCAACTGGTAGAAATCGCTAAGGCGCTGACACTGGATTGCCGAGTTCTGATCTTTGATGAGCCTACAGCGGCATTAACTGAAGCAGAGACGCAGATCCTATTCGACATTATCCGCGAGTTGAAAGCACAAGGAATTTCCATCATCTATATCAGCCATCGTATGGCTGAAATCTTTAGCCTCTGTGATCGGGTAACAGTTCTGCGCGACGGTTGCTTTGTTTCAACCGAAGACATAGCGGGCGTCACTGCCGATGATATTGTGCGACTTATGGTGGGACGTGAAATTACTCAGCTTTACCCATCAAAGCAAAATCCTGATGAGCGATCAACCAAGCCATTGTTAACAATACGGAATATTAGAGATGGGGAGCGATTTACCAATGTAAGCTTTGACCTCATGCCCGGAGAAATCCTCGGTATTGGTGGTTTGATCGGCTCGGGAAGAACGGAAATCGCTGAAGGTATTTGTGGGTTGCGAGCCATTACCCAAGGGGAACTCCGCCTGAATGATCAACAGCAGACAATAAGACAATATGCCGATGCAGTGAAAGCTGGAATTGTATATTTATCCGAAGACCGGAAAGGTTCCGGCATCTTTCTTGATCTCTCAATTGCGCAGAATATCTCAGTTTTAAACCTTGCGGCATTGAGTACTCGGTTTGGTCTGATTGATGCAAAGAGTGAAAAACAGCTGGCGAGTGATTTCTCAAAACGCCTTAATGTGAGAATGAGCAACGTGGATATGCCTGTCTCTGCTTTAAGCGGCGGCAACCAACAAAAAGTTGCGATAGCAAAGCAACTCGCAGTTCGTCCCAAAATAATTTTGATGGATGAGCCCACGCGAGGCATTGATGTCGGCGCAAAGTCGGAAATCCATTTGTTGCTTCGTGAACTGGCGAACTCTGGCATCGGAATTATTGTCATTTCATCTGAACTCCCAGAGCTGTTGGGTCTTTGTGATCGCGTCCTGGTTATTCGCGAGGGAACAGTGGCTGGCGAACTGAGTGCAGATGAAATGACGGAAGAAGCCATTATTCGGCTCGCATCGGGTCTGCGAGTTGAGCAACCACTGCATGCAAAAGAACATGCTGCATAAAGAGACAATAGGGGACACTCAAATGACTGTAGATACGATGCCGGCAAACAATCATCGCAGATTACCGTGGAAACGCCTTGCCACAATGCGCGAGGCGGGCTTGATAGCGATCATTCTCGTTCTGTGTATTGCCATGAGTTTCGTATCTCCTCATTTCCTCACCTTTGGCAATTTTCGCGCCATGCTGATGAGTTTCTCAGTCGAAGGCATTGTCGTTGTAGGCATGACAATTCTGCTGATTGTTGGCGGCATTGATCTTTCGGTCGGATCGGTCGTCTGCTTCTCAATGGTGCTATCAGGCTCATTGTTTCTTGCGGGTTTGGACCCATGGACCGCATCTCTCATAGGTATTTTTGCCAGCGGGTTGATCGGCTGTGTAATGGGATTTTTTGTGACCGTTGTGGGGCTCAATCATTTCATCACATCACTCGCCGCAATGGTGATTGTGCGTGGCCTGTGCTTGATTATTACCAAAGGCACACCGCTTTCACTATTCACATTGCCCCCAAGCTTCAAAATGATCGGACAGGGCAACTTTTATGGGGTACCTTATGTCATCGTCATTTTTGTGATGATCGTGATGTTGTTTGATTTTCTGCTGCGCCGTGCAACTGCTTTTCGCAAAGTGTTTTACACGGGCAGCAATGAGAAAGCCGCGTTGTATTCCGGCATTAAAACCAATCAGGTTAAATTCTGGGTCACTGTGCTTTGCTCAACGCTTGCCGGTGTCGCCGGTGTTATCTACATGTCGCGTTTCGGCGCTGCCACCCCTACATTTGGTGTTGGCATGGAACTGAATATTATCGCTGCGGCAGTGATTGGTGGCGCATCTTTGAATGGTGGTTCAGGGACCATTCTTGGAGCGATCCTAGGTATTGCATTGCTTTCTTTAGTTACAAGCTCGCTGGTATTGCTGGATGTGTCTGTCTATTGGCAGGACATGATAAAAGGCTGCATTCTTCTCGCTGCCGTTTCAATCGACCATTTTCTCCATAAGCGAAAGGCGGCTTGATTATGAGTGTTGTCCGGATGAAGCCCAAAACTGTCACCTCCCCGCGCGAAGAAATTGTAATTGCACGCCAGATGCATCAGGCTCTAGTCCTGCATTTTATAGAAGGATTGACACAAGGACAAATCGCAGAACGACTAGGCATTTCGCAACCAACAGTCAATCGATTGATCAAACGCGGACGCCAATTGGGTTTAGTGGAGATTAAGATCACTTCGCCCATTGAGCCACTGGTCGATATGGAAGAGCGCTTGTTGGCATTAGGTGGAATTCGGCGGGCTATTGTTGTGCCGACTGTTTCTGACAATCCGCAAACGGCACTTCAGGCTGTAGGGGAAGCAGCCGCACGTCTGTTGGTCGAAGTAATCACCGATGGCGATACGATTTGCATTACGGGCGGCAAAGGGGTGAGTGCAGTCGTTGCCGGTTTACAGACACCCCGTAGCTTTAATGTTGACGTAATCCCATTGACCGGATGCGTACAAGGCAAGCACTATACCGATGTAAACCATGTCGCGACCCTTATGGCCGATAAGTTTGGTGGTCACGCATACCAAATCCACGCGCCGCTGTTTGCAGACAGTCCGGTTGAATGTGCGATGCTGATGAATATGCGTTCCGTGGCTGATGTGTTTAACCGCGCCAAAGAGGCAAACATTGCCGTTGTCGGCATTGGTTCCATTTTGACTGACGATTCCAGCTATTACGATCTGCATCCGTCTTCCAGTATGGATCGAGATGCAATTGAACGCTCCGGCGCCCGGAGTGAACTGCTTGCACATCTGCTAGACGATCATGGCCGTGTATGCAGCTATAGCCTGAATGGTTCATTGGTATCGCTGAAACTCGACGAGTTCAAATCGATACCCACAAAAATCGGATTGGCAAGCGGACCCAATAAAGCATGGCCGATTTTAAGCATTTTACGCGGCAATCATCTGGATGTGCTGATTACGGATGAGGCCACCGGACAACGTATTTTGGACATAGCAGACGCAGAGGGGGCACGGGGATGAGCCATACACAATTAACACGCGTAATCGGAAAATCAGGTGTTGAGGCCTCTGCTGTCGGGCTTGGCACATGGGCCATTGGCGGCTGGATGTGGGGCGGCACCGATGAGCGGGAGTCCGTTGCTGCCATTCAGGCCTCGCTTGATGCTGGAGTGACGCTGATTGATACAGCCCCCGCCTATGGGCTTGGCCGCTCTGAAGAGATTGTTGGCAAAGCTCTCAAAGGGCGGCGTGATAAAGCGGTAATCGCCACCAAATGTGGACTCGTCTGGCATACACAAAAAGGTCAGTATTTTTTTGATCAAGGCACTCAGCCTGTACATCGCTATCTCGGACGAGATGCAATTATGCAGGAGGTGGAGGACAGTCTGCGACGTCTCGGTACAGACTATATTGACCTCTATATTACCCATTGGCAAGACCCCACCACGCCTATCGAGGAAACCGTGCGTGCGCTTGAAGATTTGCGTGCCGCCGGAAAAATTCGCGCAATTGGTGCCAGTAATGTCAATGCAGATGAGCTGAAGGCCTATATTACAACCGGATCTCTTGATGCAATTCAAGAGAAGTTCAGCATGATAGACAGGGATATTGAAGCGGAGCTTTTGCCGTTGACGAAGGCAAATAATGTTTCAATCTTGAGCTATTCATCTTTGGCACTTGGTCTGCTTGCAGGAACCATGGATGCTGAGCGAATTTTCTCAGGGGATGATCAGCGCAAAGATAACCCAAGGTTTTCCAAAGACAACCGTTTGAAAATCCGAACATTTGCTGAAGACATCCATGTGGTTGCCAATAAGCATCAGGCGAGTATTGCACAGATCGTGATCGCCTGGACACTGGCACAGCCGGGAGTGACATTTGCCCTATGCGGAGCGCGCAATCCTGTGCAAGCACTGGAGAATGCAAAGGCAGGCACAATCAGGCTCGATCGGCACGATCTTGATACCATCGACACCGCTATTGCAGCAAAGCTGATTAAACTGGACCATTAACGGAACGATCATGACCCGTGAAGAGACATTGAACGGACTTCATGAAAGTCCGAAGGTAGACGTGTGCGTTGTTGGTGGTGGCATTAATGGGATCAGTGTGTTCCGCGAGCTGGCGCTTCAAGGCCTATCCGTCGTGCTTGTTGAGAAGCACGATTACTGCTCTGGTGCCAGTGCGGCTCTCTCGCGCATGGTGCATGGCGGCCTGCGATATCTCGAAAATGGCGAGTTTGGTCTCGTAAAAGAGTCCCTCACCGAGCGTGACCGGCTGTTGCGCAACGCGCCGCATCTGGTCCATCCACTTCCAACAACTGTACCTGTGTTTGGTGTCTTTTCGGGGTTGGCAAATAGTATTGTGCGTTTTCTTGGTTTGAGCCGCAAACCAAGCCGAAGAGGGGCGATTGTCGTTAAAGCGGGTTTGAGTATTTACGATTTTCTGACGCGTAAACGAGCGCTTATGCCCAAGCACAGTTTTCGCGGGAGACGAGCGACGCTTGATAAATGGCCAGCACTAAATCCTTCCACCAAAAGCTCTGCCACCTATTATGATGCCTGGGTCAAACAGCCTGAACGTATTGGTCTCGAAGTTTTGAAGGACGGCTTGTCGGCAGGCTCACATGCCCGGGCGCTCAATTACGCTGAATTGCAGAACAATGGCACCAGCGGTTTTGTCATTCGGGATCACATCAACGCTGGATTGATAACCATAGAGCCAACCGTGATTATCAACGCTACCGGCGGCTGGATCGACATAGCCAATAAAGGCCTTTTGCCTGAAACGTCACATGTCTCTCCGCTGATGGGTGGCACAAAGGGCTCCCATCTGATTATTGACAATGCCAAACTGCTACAAGCACTTGGCAATCACATGCTTTACTATGAGAATGAAGACGGGCGCATTTGCATCCTGTTTCCATATCTGGGCAAGGTGCTTGTCGGCTCGACTGATATCCGTATTGATAATCCAGAAGAAGCTATATGCGCTCCTGATGAGCGAGATTATATCCTTCAATCACTAGCGTTTGTGCTGCCCGATATCAAAATCAAGCCGCATGACATTGTGTTTCAGTTTTCCGGTGTGAGACCTCTGCCCGCCAGTAAAGACAATTTCACTGGCCGCGTACCACGCGAGCATTACTGCACGTTTATCGAATCCACAGAGGGTAACCCACCTGTCCTATGCATGATCGGTGGAAAATGGACAACATTTCGTTCTTTTGGAGAATTAGCAGCCGATTTGATTTTGCAGCGCCTCAAAAAGCCGCGCCGTGTGGAAACAACCGATCGCGCCATTGGCGGTGGACGGCATTATCCAACAAAGCCAGAAGCGTGGGCTATAGAATTGGCCTCAAAAACGGGCTTACCGCAAGCGCGAATAGAAGAACTTTTCCAACGCTATGGGACCGACGCTTGGATAATAGCGGAGTTCATAGCGCAGGAGCCAGATCAGCCACTTCCATGTCGGGAATATTCGGTCCGCGAATTGCGCTATCTGATCAGACATGAAGCAGTTGAACATCTCGATGATCTTTTATTGCGCCGTACCACATTGGCGATCAGCGGGCAGCTATCCCTTAACATGGCAGATGCCGCGCTTGGTCTGCTGGCACAAGATAAGCACTGGTCGCCGACACAGAACGCTGCTGAGCGCAGCCGGTTTTTCACTCTTCTCAACGAGCGTCATAATGTTGGCCTCGACATCCTTATCGACAGAAACAAACAGGAATTAGATCATGCCTAGTAATTCTAAAGTACGAATGAACCGCCTTTTTGCCGGCGGGCGCTGCCTCGATGTGGCCATTGACCACGGTGTTTGCAACGAGCCATCTTTTTTAGATGGGCTTGAAAATATGGAAGCGATCGTGAAAGCTCTGATCAGTGCAGCACCGGATGCCATTCAGATGAACTACGGTCAGGCTGATCTGCTGCAGGATGTGCAGGGAACGGATAAACCGGCCTTGGTAATGCGGATAGATATGGGTAACCCATATAATCATATCCGCCACCGCGCCATGTGGGCAGTATTGCAGAATGATGCTGAACCACTGATCGGTGCCATCAAAATGGATGCCGCGTGCGTGGTGGTCAATTTGTTTATGGTGCCCGATGAGCCCGACCTTTTCCGTCAATGCGTGCAAAATATTGCGCGTGTACGCGCTGATTGCGATAAATATGGTATGCCGTTGATGATTGAACCATTGGTGATGCAACCCGTGACGGAGCGGGGCGGATATATGGTTGACGGTGATGCCGATAGAATCGTCACGCTGACAAGACTTGCTCGCGAAATGGGTGCAGATATCATCAAGGCCGATCCGACAACCAATGCGGAAGATTTTCACCGAGTAGTAGAAGCCGCACGTTGTCCCGTTCTGGTGCGTGGCGGTGGCAAGGAAGATTTGCGTGCGGTGTTTGAAAAGTCCGCAGCTCTGATGCAGCAGGGTGCAGTCGGTATGGTTTATGGACGCAACATTTACCAACATGCCAATCCTGCCGCTGTAGTGCGCGGGCTGATGGCAATCATCCACGACAATGCAAATGGTGAAGATGCTTACGCTCTTTACCAGCAAGGCTAAAATTAGAACACGACCTTGGGAGGGGTTCGGTTTGGGAGAGTATCTTTTAGGACTAGATGCCGGCAACACCGTCATCAAGGCTGTAATCTTCGACTTAAAGGGCAATGAAATTGCATCTGTTGCGCAGGAAGGTCATAGCTGTATGCCGCATCCGGGCCATGTGGAGCGCGGGCTGACAGAGCTATGGGCGAATGCCCGTGCGGTGATTAAACAGGCAGTCATTGATGCTGGCATATGCCCAACGCAAATTTCCGCTATAGGATGTGCCGGACATGGCAATGGACTTTATACACTCGATCGTGAAGGCGAGCCGTTGCTGGCCATTCAATCGCTGGATACGCGCGCCGCAGATCTTGTTGATGAATGGCAATCCGCAAACGTGGGTGATCGCACCTATCCGATTTCGCTCCAGCGCCCTTGGGCTTCGCAGACACCAACACTGCTTGCATGGATTAAGCATAATCGCCCGGAACTCTTTGCTAAAATCGGGACAGTTTTTTTCTGCAAGGATTTCATCGTCAATAGACTGACCGGACAACGGGTTAGCGAGATGTCCGATATGGCCGGCAGCGGCTTACTCAACGTTGCCAAACGACGATATGATCACGACCTAATGTGTGCGTACGGTCTTGGTGATTGCCTGGACTTGCTGCCATCTCTACTTGAAAGTGCGGATATCGCTGGAACGATCTCCGAGAGCGCCGCAGAGCAAACCGGACTTGCTATTGGTACGCCGGTTATCGGCGGACTTTTTGATGTTGTTGCTTCAGCTATTGGTTCGGGCGTAACCCGAACCAATGCGGCATCTATCATTGTTGGCACGTGGAGCATTAATCAGGTCGTTACTGATAACCCAGTTCTCAAAAAACCTGTCTTCATGTCATCCACTTTCGACCGAGAGCGATTTATGGCAATTGAGTCGAGCGCGACGTCGGCAACTAATTTGGAATGGCTGGTTCGCGAATTTTTTCCCGAAGAGCACGCTGATCATCACTCCCCGTTTGATATCTGTTGCGAGTTGGCGGGCGCCATTGAGCCTACTGCCAATGATCCGATCTACCATCCGTTTCTATATGGTGCGCAGCAAAACGGAAATGCGCGGGCTGGATTTTACGGCGTTGCCGGATGGCATACAAAAGGTCATCTGATTCGAGCGATCTTAGAAGGCGTGGCTTTTGGTCATCGTCAGCATATTGAAACATTGCGTCTTGCTGGTGTGGATTTTAGTGAAGCCGTGATTTCCGGTGGCGGTTCGCGCAGCTTGCTCTGGCCACAAATATTTGCCGACGTGTTGGGCGTACCTGTCACGGTAGCTCATTCTCACCAAACGGGAGCACTGGGTGTGGCCATCGCTGCCGGGACATCCGTTGGGCTTTTTGCAGATTTTGAAGCCGGTGCCAATGCAATGGTTCGTAGCGAGCGCAACTATCAGCCCGATGAGTTGCGCACGGCACATTATGCCCGCCGCTATCAATTTTACCGCGATATTGCGAATGCAATGGCGCCAATATGGAAGCGCATGGCCACAATCGATCCAATAGCGACGGAGGAAGCGGCGTGAAAAGCAGTGTCGATCAATCTCTGAAAGATGAAGGCACTTACGATTTCATCATTGTTGGTGCGGGGTCTGCGGGCTGTGTTCTGGCCAATCGATTATCGGCTAACCCCCAAAATCGTGTTCTATTGCTCGAGGCAGGTAAGAATGATCGCTATCATTGGGTACATATCCCGATAGGATATCTTAACTGTATGGGTAATCCCCGCACTGATTGGATGATGAGAACACAAGTCGAGGCTGGCCTCAATGGTCGCTCGCTTGCATATCCGCGTGGCAAAGTGCTTGGCGGCTGCTCTTCGATCAACGGCATGATTTACATGCGCGGACAGGCTGCCGATTATGATGGCTGGAAACAGGCTGGTAATAGGGGATGGGGCTGGGACGATGTATTGCCGTATTTTCTCAAGTCAGAAGACAATTATCGCGGGAATACACCTTTGCATCGCGCTGGTGGTGAATGGCGCGTAGAGAAACAACGAGTTTCGTGGCCCATTCTGGATGCATTTCGCGATGCCGCAGAAGAAATAGGGGTTCCAAAAACCGATGATTTCAATAGTGGCGACAATGAAGGCTCGGGCTATTTTGAAGTCAATCAGAAGGGTGGCGTCCGCTGGAATACAACGAAAGCGTTTCTTCGCCCTGCAATGAAAAGATCTAATCTACGGGTGATTACCGAAGCCGAAGTTGAGCAGCTTGAACTCAAAGACAAACGCGCGACTAGTATTCGCTTCCGCAAAAATGGAAATTCATGTGTTGCGGCGGCGAAAAGGGAAATTATTCTGTCTGCCGGAGCAATTAACTCACCCAAAATCCTTGAACTATCAGGCATAGGCAACCCCGAAATTCTTAACAAACTGGGCATTCGGCCCATACATGCCCTATTCGGTGTTGGTGAGAATTTGCAGGATCATCTCCAAATCCGCACTGTATTTCGTATCGAAGGTGCGAAAACACTGAACCAGCTTTATCATAATTTCTTCAAGCGAGCAGGTATGGGGCTGCAATATGCTTTTCACCGTTCTGGTCCGCTTTCAATGGCACCAAGCCAACTCGGGATTTTTGCAAAAAGTGATGCCTCGCTTCAAACTCCGGATCTTGAATATCACGTTCAGCCACTAAGCACAGACCGTCTGGGTGAGCCATTGCATCGTTACCCGGCCGTGACCGTCTCTGTTTGCAATTTGCGCCCAGAAAGTCGGGGCTCTGTTCATGTAGCAGGGCCGAACATGGAACTTTCCCCTGATATCAAACCCAATTATCTCTCTACCATTGGAGATCAACTGATCGCGGCTCGATCCATTCGTCACGCGCGCAGACTAATGGTAACAAAAACGCTTGCCAAATATCAGCCGTTCGAAATGCTTCCAGGTAGCCAGTATCAAAGTGATGACGAGTTGGTTCAACGTGCTGGAGACATAGCGACCACAATTTTCCATCCGGTGGGAACCTGTAAGATGGGCAACGATGAGCGTTCGGTTGTGGATAATGAACTCCGAGTCCGCGGAATAGATGGACTGCGTATTGTCGACGCATCGATCATGCCAAAAATAGTGTCCGGCAACACCAATTCGCCGGTGATCATGATCGCAGAGAAAGCAGCTGAACTAATCTCAAGCCGGTTAAAAGCTACCCCGTAGCTTGCACAGCAATTGCCACGTAGTGAATACGCATCTGATCTGTTGGCAGCCTATTCCATCCCAGTCCCATATGTCGTCGTATTAAGTAGAAAGTAAATGCCCCGATTATGCGGTCGGCCCGTTGGCAAGATTTACTCAACTGGCGCAAAAATGCGGGGCTCATAACACTATCCAAATCAAAATTCAGGCTGATGATAAAGCGTTCTGTGTTGCCTGATACGCTTTATCATTACCTTTACAGATAGATGAATACTGGTGTGTGCGGTTAAGTTTCCGGCGAATAACCAAAAGTCACGGCAGGGTACTCTGCAGTTTCAACCCAGATGCTCTTGGCTTGTGTGTACGCCATGAGCGCATCCTTTCCGCTTGAGCGCCCGTAACCACTGCGGCCGAAGCCGCCAAACGGGGACATTACCGAAATGGTTTTATAGCCATTGATCCAGAAGGTGCCTGCCCGCACATTTGCTGCGACACGATGCGCACGAGCTACATTTTCTGTCCACACAGCACCAGCCAGTCCATAGGGATTGTCATTGGCAAGAGCAATCGCTTCTGCTTCGTCATCGAAAGGCATCACTGCAACGACGGGACCGAACACTTCTTCTCGCGCGATCGCCATTGCTGGATTTACCTGATCGAGGATCGTCGGGGCGTAATAATAACCGCCCGTTTCCTCAAGCTGTTCGGGCTTTTTGCCCCCGGCCGCAAGAACAGCGCCTTCTGCTACGCCCTCACGCACCATCTGATCAATCTTTGACCATTGGCGTTCGTTGTTGATCGGGCCGATATGCGAGTTGTCGTCATAGGGATTTCCAACAACAATACGGTTAGCGGCATCAGCATAGCGTTCCACAAACTGTTTATGGATGGAGCGATGCACCAACAAACGCGAGCCCGAAACGCAGCTCTGTCCAGCACCACTAAAGATTGCTGACTGAGCGCCAATAATCGCGCGCTCGATATTCGCATCCGGAAATACAATATTGCCCGATTTTCCACCGAGTTCGAGAATGCAAGGGACAACATTTTTGGCCGCGGTTGCTGCAATGGCAGAACCGGCCTGCGCCGAACCAACAAAAACGACGAGGCCCGTGCGCGGATGCGAAACTGCAGCCTGCCCCGAGGTTGGTCCCAGACCAGCAATAACGTTGACTAGTCCGCGCGGCGCTCCGCCCTCTTGGCACATCAAACCAAGAATGAGCGTCGAAAGAGGGGTTAGTTCGGAAGGTTTGATTACGACGCCGTTGCCGGCACAAATGGCGGGCGCAATCTGCCAACCGCCGGTGAATAGTGGTGCGTTCCATGGAGTAATCTGCGTAACAACGCCAATTGGCTCGTGACGCGTGTAATTGAGATGACTGCTCGGTACCGGAATGACATCGCCGTAAAGCTTGTCGCACCAACCGGCATAATATTCAAACATTTCAGCAACGCGCACGGCCTCGCCGCGGATGTCGCGGATTGGACGACCAGCCGAACGGCTTTCTATTTCAGCAATCAAAGCGGCATGTTCACGAATACGTCGAGCGATTTTATTCATCACACGACCGCGTGCTGACGCGGTCAGCGACATCCATTTTTTCTGAGCTTGAGCAGCACTGTCCATCGCGGCATTGATGATTGATCGGTCTGCGTCCTTAAACGAAGCAAAAACCTTACCGGTCGCCGGATCGGTCAGGTTCTGATCGGCACCACTGCCTGCGATTATTTCGCCGTTTACGAAGCTACCTATCTCGCCTTTCGGGAAAAAGCCCTTAAAGATCTCTGAGATACGGGCGGCCTGTACCTGTGGGTCAATTTGGAGGGTCATCACATTACTCATTGTTTGGAGGTTTCAGGCTGAAACGAACCCATGCGGGTGAAGTCGTCGCTGTCTTTTAGGTGATCGGCCTCGGCCCACAGCTTGGCCACTATTGAAGTCAGCGGATTTTCCGCACCAGTTCGCACAGCCATTTCCTGTGCAAGACGAACGTCCTTACGCATCAGCCCCATCGAAAAGCCGCTGTCGAACCGTTCGTTCATTACCCAGGTCGGGAAATGAACTTCACTTATCATGGATTTTCCAGAGGCAGCATTCAGCACGCGCAATGCAGATTCCGGGCTTATTCCTGCTGCAAGGGCCAGTTTCAGCCCCTCGCTGGTGGTCACCATGTGAGCGGCCGCCAGCAGATTATTGACGAGCTTCGCGACATTACCTGCACCGCTTGGACCTACATGCAGGGCTTTAGCGGCGATGGTTTCGATCACGGGTTGCGCGAGCGCCAGATCGGAATCGCTACCGCCAATCATCATGGTCAATTTGCCTGAAGCCGCACCGACGGGACCACCGCTCACAGGCGCATCAAGAAAACCGTGTCCCAACGCATCAAGATTGGCCGCGAGTGCACGGCTAACATCTGGTTCGGATGTGGAAGTGTCTATGATGATCACTCTGCCGCGATCAGCACCGCCCATCAAATGGCTATGAGCATTGACAACATTTTCAACATCGCGTGCCGTCGGAAGGGAGAATACAAGGAAGTCCGCTTTATCGAATAGCTGATCAAGTGTGTCAGACGGCGTTACGCCCGCCTTTTCCGCCAGTGCCTTGCGCTCGGCAGAGAGATCAAAACCCAGTGTCGCAAACCCTTTCACCGCAAGCGTCTGCGCCATGCCGAGCCCCATACTGCCAAGGCCAACAACGCCAATCAACGGTTTTTCTTGTAGCGACATTCCGCATCTCCATCTTTCACCAAACCGGCCGGAGCCAGTCAAAATTCGATGGAAGAAGGCTCGCACCTATGCGGGGCAGCGCATAGACGGATTGCGGACAACGCAGCGTCCCACGGCAAGCAACAGTAGAACAGTTATTTTACCTAAATGCGGCCATGCTACCAGCGAGGAAGCCGCTGAGACGTTCAACCGAAAGCGGCAGGCGACGACGCGCGCGCACCATCAAATGCGCACTCGCCTCAGCCAATGGGGGGTCCGACAATTCGCGTACCCCAACCGCACCGCGCGCAAGTTCGGTAGAAACTGCAAAGCGAGGCAGAAAAGATATGCCAAGGCCGGCAATGACAAACCGCCGAAGGACATCGATTGATGTTGTTTCCACCATTGGGGCAACAGCAAAACCACTATCAGCAGCAACCCGCGTTACCAATTGGGTGATACCATGCCCCGGACGCAAAAGCGCATTGGGCAAGCCAGCACAGTCGGCGAGATCCAGCCCATCTTTTGCTAGCAGCGGATGTTCAGGCGGCGTCACTACACAGAGCGGCTGGCGTGAAATAGCCAGCGAACGAACCCGCGTATCCATCAAAGGATTATAGGCAATCCCAATATCAGCATCGCCATTTGCGATACCGTCGAGAACGCTTTCGGTGCTGCCAAGTTGCAGATCATACTGGACATCGGGATAAACTTTGACAAAAGAACCAAGCCCATACTCGAGCACATCGGCCAGAAATCCCTCCCCGCAAAGAATGCGGACGCGTCGTTGCTGCACGCCTTTTAGAAGACCCAGCTGCTCGGTCAAAAGGCTACTCTCTTCAAGAACCCGCCTGCTATGCTCCAGAACCAGTTCACCTGCTTCGGTCAATGCCATGCCGCGCGCGTTGCGTTCAAATAATGGAAGGCCGATACTGCGTTCTGTATCCGCAATCTGGCGGCTTACCACCGAAGGCGCAACGTTCATATGTTCGGCCGCACCCCGGATCGAGCCGATCCGGACCACCGCCATGAACATACGTAATTCTTTAGCGTCAAGCGTTTCCATACCGATATGTTGCTCAGCAAGCATTGCGGGTCAACACGATCCTTACTCAGGGGGCAGTTCAGTAGCGACCAGCTTGATCCAGAAATTCGCCCCTATCGGCAAAAGCGCATCGTTGAAATCGTAATATGGCGAATGCAGGCCCGGATTATCTCCATCGCGGCGGCTGCCAAGCCAGAAATAACAACCCGGCCTTTCCTGAAGCATGAACGCGAAATCTTCAGCAGCCATGCTTGGCGCCACATCCAGCACCTTAAGACCGAGATCACGCGAAACGGCCAGTTCCCGTATCTTGTGGGCATTCTCGGCCGTATTAATTGTCGATGGATAGCGCTCTTCATATTTGAGACGCGCCATACATCCGAAACCTTCTGCAATCGACGCTGCCAGTGTTTGCATACGACGAGAAATCGTGACCCCAACTTCAGAGGAAAACCAGCGTGTAGTTCCACGGATGATCATGCTCTCAGGGATGACGTTCCACGCATCACCACCATGTATCTGCGTCACCGAAACCACAGCAGATTCAAGCGGTGATACGTTACGACTGGCAATGGTTTGCAACGCAGTGACGATCTGAGCTGACGCAACCACTGGGTCAGCACCTTCATGCGGCATTGCTCCGTGCGCACCCTTGCCAATGACTTCGATCTCAAACGTACCAAACGCCGCCATCATGGCATCGTCACGCGCTACACATGTACCGACATCAAGCGCTGGCCAGTTATGCAAACCATAAATCGCGTCAACGGGAAAATCTGTGAATAGCCCCTCGCGAACCATCTCGCGACCACCGCCCTCGTTTTCTTCCGCTGGCTGAAAGATGAAGTGCACTGTGCCGTCAAATTCGAGCCCGCTGATTGCCTTGGCTGCGGCGAGAGCCATCGTTACATGTCCATCATGTCCACAGGCGTGCATCTTTCCTGTCGTTTGCGAGGAGTGAGCCACGCCACTTTTCTCAACAATTGGCAATGCATCCATATCAGCACGGATACCAATGGCGCGCTTGGATGTTCCGCGCGTCAAACTACCGATAACGCCTGTTCGTGCATAGCCCGTCCTGACAGCAAATCCCCACAGCAAGAGCTTGTCGGCAATGAATCTGGCTGTTCGGTTTTCGTCGAAGCTCAGTTCAGGATGGCGGTGCAAATCATGCCGCCACGCTAGCGCTTCCGCGATATCGGCTTCTGTCAGAAAAACAGCCATATAAATATTTCCTATGTGAGACAACTCACCGGGGCAGGTTTGTAAACCTCCCCCGGAAACCATTTAACCTGTTATACGCAATGTCAGATCAGCGACAATAACCGAACCGAGATAAGTTCCGATCATCACGCAAATAGCGACGATAACGATCTTCCAGCCTGAGCGCCGAGCAATCTGAAACTCATTACGAGTCAGTGCCAAACCACCATAGGCAAGTGCCGGCGTCGCCAGTGCCAGAAAGTTCAGGTCTGCGACTTTGGCCACAACGTAATCAGCTCCCGGTACGCCCGGAATGGTTATGATGATGGCGATCAGCGAAACCCAGGCAACGCTTGGCAAATAAAACGGCATGAAGCGGGCCAGCATCAAACCAAAGATAGAGGCTGCATAAAGGATAGCCATGCCAGGCAGAGCTTGCACCGGAGCAACGTCGGTGCCGATCCAGTTGGCAACCAACCCCAGAAAACAGGCTATTATCAGCAGCAATGCATTTTCGACGATATCGATCTTACGCTCATCGGTCGTCTCGACGGATAGGGTAAGAGTGTCGATTTTATTCTTCATTGAGTTGGAAGTCATCTCATCGTCCCCTTACACAGCATCGCGATATTCTTCAGGACGGCACTTCTTATAGAGCCATTCCGTCAAAGGCAGCGCCACAAACAAACCGACATAAAGGCCCGTCGCATAAGTGAGAATATTGCTGGCTGCAGCCAAAGCCAGGATCAGGTCCTTCTGTTCGGGAATAACGTTGACCAACCCACCTGTACAGGCGGCGAGCATGCTGCCTGAACCGACTCCGCATGACATGGCAAGCGCGCGGAAATCAAACAGCCCGAAGCTGTGAACGATTGGTGGCAGCAGCGCGAAAACGAATGTGCCAATTAAAGTACCGGTCGCATACACGCCCATCACACCGGCACCTTCGGGACTGTCAAGGCCGTATTTATCGGCGATCAAAGCCAAATTTGGCTCCCTATCGATGGAATAGGTCGCACCCACAGTTTCGCGTCCCATACGCAGGACAAAAACTGCAATCGGGAAGGCCAAAGCAATGGTTCCCAGGTTGCCTATTTCTTGCAGAACCAGAGCCGGACCTGCAGCGATGATATTCTCAATCTGCGGGCCAACCGTCGTACCAAACTTGGCAATAAACGGCATAATGGCAATGGTGATCATGGTACCGGAAAGCTTAACTGAATCTGACTTGAGGACTTTGCCAGTTGCCTTAAGAATATTGGGATTAAATACGACACCTAAAGCGAATGCGTAAAGCATAGGCAAAAATATGACAGCGCCAATACCGATGGATAATTTTTGGATACCTACCAGTTCCGAAATTGAAATGATTAGCAGCACAAATGCATGCAACCAGATATGTCGCATAGCAAAAACGTTATTCCCCTTCACGCGGCTCTCCTTGTGGTTTCTTCATACGCGCTTTCGGGCAAGTATGATCAGTTTGCGCTCCAGTACCAGCCATCCCCGGAGGAACGCAGCGTTGCTTAGATGACAACGCTATAAAAGGTCAATGCGTAGGTGTTCGAGACAGTGACATCACTGCCGAATTCAACTTGGATCTGAGGTTAAAGCCGATTTGAAACCATAATTATGCAACGCTTCGGCTTTATCTTCGATAGTCGCCAACTCCTTGACCGCTTTGGCTTAGTATCTGGGTGACGCTTATCAAAATCCCTGCTCCGAGATACGTCCGGGTTTTGTGCATAGATATTCCCAGAACAGTTCAACGTGATTTTGAAGGGGTGTGTCGTGACGATAGATGCGGATTTCTACTGTGAGATCCCAGTAGGTATCAGTGGAAGCGCGCACAAGTTCCCCACGTTGCATCTCGTCATGAATCAGGCTTTCAGGCAGCCACGCCATGCCCCACCCCGCCAACGCCATTGCCTTCAGCCCAATGGAGATTGTGTTCTCGTGCATTACCCGTCGTTTAAAATCGGGTCCGGAGAAGAATTTTTGCGAGAGTGCCGCGCCGAAGAAAGAAAAATCACCGTAACTCAAATAAGGCAACACCTCACCGCTCGCGATCGCATGATCCAGCACCGGACCGGTCTCGGAAGGGCATGAAACAGGTATCAATCTGTCTGTACCCAACACAATAGAGGGGAATTGATGAGGATCTATGAGTATCGGCACAGACGAATGCGCGTAGGTAAGGAAGAAGTCGACCTCACCTTCCGTGAGCGTTGCGATGTTATCTTCAAACCCTCCTCTATCCGGACTAAGTCGCGAGCGTATGGCACCAACTTCTCCATTCACCTGCCTGAGCCATTGCGGAAAAAAAGTAACCGTTAATGTGTGTAGAGCTGAAAAAGTGATAATCGGATTTTTGACTTCACGATTTGGCTGGAGTGCCTTGCGAGTTTTGTAAAACTGCCGCACCGTGTCCTGTGCAACAGGTAGAAAGGTTGCGCCTTCTTTTGTAAGCTCTGCGGGAAAAACTGCCCGATTTACAAGCGTCACCCCCAGCCAGAGTTCGAGTTGCTTAATACGCCGTGAGAATGCGGATTGCGTCACATGACGTGTATCAGCGGCGCGCGAAAAGCTTGACGTATTTGCCAGCGCGATAAAGTCTTCAAGCCACTTCAGTTCCATTTGCGACCCATCTGGCAAATTTAATTTCTGCTTTACGGCAATTCGACAGAAAAGCCTCACAGCGTTAAGCCACTGCTAGAACGCTTCCAGTTAATTTGAGTGATTAGAACTGCATTAACAGCTTATTTGTGCACATTTCCATACTCAAAAGTGGTTCCTACTTTTGCTCTAAGTGTTTTAAGCCTGTTATGCATTTTTTGCATAGTGATTGCAAAACATAGCATTGGCCCGCCATAATCTTTTTACCTACGGTCCGCCTCAACAAAAATGAAATGTCCGAGGGCGTGTTTTGGCTAGGGTAATTTATTTGAATGGAGCGTTTGTAGAGGAGAGCGAAGCGAAAGTTTCGGTTTTTGATCGCGGCTTTCTTTTTGGTGACGGCATTTATGAAGTAAGCGCTGTCCTCGGCGGACGTCTGGTGGATAATGATCTGCACCTTGCACGTCTTGAACGTTCTTTGAAAGAAATCGGCATCCCCCTTCCCGTATCGCTCAGCGATATTCGCAAAGCTCAAGTAGAGCTAATCCGCCGTAATGCTTTGCTTGAAGGTGTCGTTTATATACAGGTCACACGCGGCGAAGCCGAGCGTGACTTCATTTACGCTGACGACATGAAGCCCAATTTCGTTATGCTCACTCAAGCCAAAAACCTCGCCAACTCTCCATCTGTGCTCAATGGCGTTCGTGTTGGCGTTGCCACTGATACCCGCTGGGCACGCCGCGATATCAAAACGGTGATGCTTTTGGCTCAGGTGTTGGCCAAGAAACAGGCCAAAGCCAAGGGCTACCATGAGGTCTGGCTCGTCGAGAATGGCTTCATTACCGAAGGAGGCTCATCGACAGCCTTCATTATCACCAAGGATAATGTCCTGGTTACTCGTCCCAATTCGCCCGCAATTTTGCCGGGTTGCACCCGCAGGGCGGTTTTGCAGATCGCTAAAGAGCAGAACCTCATAATCGATGAGCGTCTTTTCACAGTCGAGGAGGCAAAGGGTGCAAAAGAAGCATTTCTGACAAGCGCTTCGAGTTTCGTAACGCCGATTATCGGTATCGAAGTTCATACGATCGGAGACGGAAAACCAGGGACAGTCACGCGCCGCCTGCAGGAAGTATACCTGGATCTCGCACGCGCTGGGAGTGAGCCAGTTTTTTAGCCTTAAACCTTCAACTTAAAAGGAAAAAGAGGGGAACATGATAATAAAAACAATCTTCAAACAAGCCGCTTACGGAGCACTTTTTACAAGTGCCGCCGTCATGTCTCATGCCCACACAGCATCGGCAGCCACTGAGGGTTATGGCGACTGTCCGTTGATCGGCGAAAAGGGTACAGCCAAGATCGATCCTGCAGTAGCAGACCAATTCACTGTAATCATCAATTTGCCTGCGGTTGGTCAGTTCAATGGCGACACGCCGGACACGATCAAAGATGGCTATGAATTTTGCATGGCGGTTAATGTTGCCCATCGCCTGGGCCTCGAAAAGGTAAAGCTCGTCAATGCTTCCTTTGACTCAATCGTGGCGGGGCAGAACAAGGATTATGACATCGCGCTGGCGCTGATCTCCGTTACTGAACCACGCAAGAAAGTTGTCGACTTTTCTGCGCCTTATATGAATTCGGGCTATGGCGTTGCCGCGCGTGCTGACAAACCTGTCAATGAAGCCGAAATCAAAACAGTCAGGGTCGGTACTCAGGCAGGAACAACACTCGTTCCTTTCGCGCAAGATACACTCAAGGTCGCAAGTCTGGACGTTTTTGATGATACCGCATCGATGTTTACAGCACTTGCCGCAGGCAAGGTGGATGCCGTTATGACCGATCTATCGATCACACTCGGTCAGGCGCATAATTCCAATGGCAGGCTCGCAGTGGTGGGTAAATATAAATCCAGTGGTGAGACAGCAGGCATTTATCCAAAAGGTTCACCAAATGGAAAGATCATCGATCAATTGATCGAAGACATGCACAAGGATGGTACGCTTAAGAAGCTTGAAGAGGCCTATTTGCTACCGTCATGGGGCACGTCTCCCGATAACATTCCACTTTGGAAGCCGTAATTTAAAGGCGTTCTGGGCTGCGATCAGGCGTCGTTAGCGCAGCCCAGCCAATATTCCACTAAGACCCCGGCCATGTGAAGGCTTTTGCAGTGTACACCGCGCCCAGAGCACGATCATCTTAGAGAAAGAGATCCTGCTCCGACTGTCTGTTAGAGATGCATCTTTTCGAAACACCGATTTTTTCGGGATGTATGTCGGATGGTGGACAAAGCGAGGTACTGGCCTGTCCTATCGAGAGTAAAGTCATGTCCCATCTCGCACCAGAAGCCAGCGCGCAGCGCGCCCAGCAATGGCGCGACCGCAACAAAGTCCGCACCCATAATGGACGATCCCTGTTTGCGCTCGCTTTTTCGCTTCTCACCTTTCTGGCAATGGCACAGACCGCCTATAGCGTTGCCAGTTACACAATCAGTCAAGGTTGGCCTTCAACACCGGTTATTACGATCAGCATAGCCGTCCTTATTGCTCCGCTGGGCGTTCTTTGGTTTGCTTGGCGCGCAGTGCAGCTATCGAGCAGGGCCGGAAACAATACCGATATTTATCAGGGACGTGAGTCCGGCGCACAGGCATCGGATATATCGTGGCAGGCTATTTCCTATGCTGTCGCACTTCTAATCATCAGCGCGGGCGCGTGGTTTCTGATCGTCAATGATGCAGCCGTCAGTCGCACGTTCTTCGATGTCAGTCTTATCGTGAAATCCGCTGGCACGGTTCTTAAGGCATTTGTCACCAATATCATAATCTTCCTGGTTGCAGCCTTGTTGATTCTTGTTTGGGCATTGGTCATAGCGATTGCACGAACACTGCCAGGGAAGGCAGGCAGACCTATCCGTGTGCTTGCAACCTTCTATTGCGATCTGTTTCGGGGCTTGCCAGCTATCATAACCATCTATCTCATTGGGTTCGGCCTTCCCCTTACAGGCTTGCCGATTCTCAAGGACCTCTCGTCTATTTCATATGCGATAATCGCACTGACTCTGACTTACGGTGCTTATACGTCAGAAGTCTACCGGGCAGGCATTGAAAGCGTGCACCCAAGCCAAATTGCAGCAGCGCGTTCGCTTGGCCTCTCTTATACGCGCACGATGCGCTATGTCATTATTCCACTGGCCGTACGCGGAATCATCCCTCCGCTTATGAACAACTGCATCAGCTTGCAAAAAGATACCGCATTGGTGGCCATCATTGGCACTATTGACGCCTTTAATCAGTCCAAGATTATCGCCAGCAATTATTTCAATCTCTCAGCTGTCACCACGGTGGCTATTCTTTTCATCTTGATCACCATCCCGCAGGCGCGTTTCGTAGATCGTTTGATCGAACGCGATCGCCGAAAAACACGCTCGAGCCTGTGAGGAAGGACCAGACACATGGCACTGATTGAAATCGATAAGGCCTATAAGCGTTATGGCGCACTGGAAGTGCTTTCCGGTATTTCTCTCAACATTGAGGAACATCAGGTCGTTTGCCTGATTGGTCCTTCTGGTTGCGGAAAGTCTACACTGTTGCGGTGCATCAATAGATTGGAAACGATCGATGAGGGTGAAATTCGTCTCCATGGCGACCGGGTCACGGGCCCAGGCGTCGATCTTGACTTGTTACGTCGCGAGATTGGGATTGTTTTTCAGGGATATAACTTGTTTCCTCACATGAGCGTAATGGAAAATGTGACGCTAGCTCCGACCAAAGTTCTGGGTGTGCCTCTCAAAGAAGCCGAAGAAAAGGGAATGGTGCTGCTCGCCCGCATTGGACTCGATCACAAAGCGAAGGAATATCCTGACCGTCTCTCCGGCGGCCAGCAGCAGCGTGTGGCCATTGTGCGTGCCCTTCTGATGGACCCAACACTTCTGCTTTTGGACGAGATTACGTCAGCACTTGATCCCGAACTTGTCTCAGAAGTGCTTGATATCGTGCGCGATCTGGCCAAAAAAGGCATGACAATGGTGCTTGCCACCCATGAGATGGGCTTTGCCCGTGAGGTTGCAGACAAGGTCTGCTTCCTGCAAAACGGTAAAGTCTATGAGGAAGGTCCACCGTCGCAGATTTTCGGCAATCCGCAGGGTGAACGGACGCAGGCATTCCTCAAACGCATTATAGAAGCTGGACGCCTTTAAAAAAACGAGGACCGGGGATAAAAATGACCGATACGGCGCGCGATTTGGGCATCGTCTGTGGCATTATGCCGACGGGTGCAAACAATACCATTACCGATGTGCCAGGTGTACGTGTCGGTCATCATACGCTACGCAACGGTGACATCAATACGGGTGTAACTGCTATCGTTCCGCATGATGGGAACACGTATCGTCGCAAGGTACTTGCTGCATGCGATATTATCAATGGCTTTGGCAAGAGCACCGGTCTGTTGCAGATCGAGGAATTGGGAACGCTTGAAACTCCAATTCTTCTTACAAATACATTTGGTGTGGGGACCTGTACCAACGCATTGATCCGTGACGCGGTTGCCACAAATCCTGATATTGGCCGCACAACAGCAACCGTCAATCCGGTTGTACTTGAATGCAATGATGGGCCGCTCAGTGACATTCAGGCAATGGCGGTTACTGAAGAGCATGCGCGTCTGGCCTTGCAAAATGCAAGTTCCGACGTTGCACAGGGCAATGTTGGTGCGGGAACAGGTATGACCTGTTTTGGTTTCAAGGGAGGTATTGGTACATCTTCACGTCAGTTCGAACTTGACAGCAAAAAGTATCATTTGGGCGTTTTGGCGCTTACAAATTTTGGGCGCGCAGGTGATCTGGTATTGCCCGACGGACGCATGCCCTCCCCCAGAGTCCCCTCTCAACCTGAAAAAGGCTCTGTCATTCTCGTTCTTGCGACCGATGTTCCTTTGGAACATCGCCAATTAAAACGCGTCACGCGCCGCTGCGGTGCGGGTTTGGCCCGACTTGGGGCTTTCTGGGGACATGGTAGTGGGGACATAGCTATCGGGTTTTCAACTGCTGTATCATTCGACCATGATGAGTCGGGTGATATCCTCAGTTTCGCAGCACTTAATGAAAACCGCATCGATATTCTTTTCCGGGCTGCTGCTGAAGCCACACAGGAGGCTGTGCTCAACTCGATGTGCGCCGCTAAAGCCATGCGTGGCCGTTCCGGTAGCCGCCGCTCGCTCGCCGATTGGCTACGTAATACAGACTGCTAACATGTTTATCCGATCAGAAACGAATACATGCATTGAAAGAAACATCAATGTGAACCCATCGGGCAATTGAAAAGGCCGCGTGACCATCGTTGAACAGGACTGCACCTACCGGTCATTCCAGTGCACCTGTTCAACCCTCAACATTATCTGGCGTAATTTGTCAGCTTTACCAACAACAGTGCTAAGTTCGCGGTTCGAGGGCGGAGTTGTCTCGTTGCCCAACACGTCAGGACTTCCCGTTGAGAATTCCTCAATGTAATCCGATCCTGTTTTTTCCCAGCTAGACCTCTTTCTCAAAGTGACTACAATCTAGAGTTAAAGTCATCTGCGATGAATTCGGAGGCTCGGACTTGACGCTACGTTATCAGATCGTCGCATTGGCAATCGTGCCGCTTATTGTGGCAATTCTCACTGTGACCGCCTTCATCACATGGCAGTCGGCAAACCTTGTGCAAAGCAGTATTGCCACTTTTGAGCAAAATATGCTGAAGGCCAAGGAAACGGAGCTGTTGAACCTCACCAATCTCGCACTGTCATCCATTCAGAAAATTTATGAAGAAGCCGGCCCCAGCGATGCAAAAGCCATGGAGAAAGTGCGAGCGATCCTGACGTCGCTCGATTATGGCCGTGATGGCTATTTCTTCGTCTATGATTATGACGGCAACAACATCGTTCATCCACGCCAGTTGTTCAGGCCGGGGCACAATTGGCTCAATCTCGTTGATCCGGATGGTGATCGTGTCATTGCCAATCTGATTGGGAAAGCAAAGGAAGGAGGTGGCTTGCATCAATACAAATGGGAAAAACCCTCCAGTGCGGAGATGGCCGATAAGTTATCTTTCGCAGTGGGGTTGGACAAATGGAAATGGATGCTCGGAACGGGCGTCTATCTTGATGATGTTTACGCACAAACCGCTGCAGCAAATGCGGATTTCCGAGCCAATATCCGCACAACATTCCTCATCGTTAGTTTGATTGCCGTTCCAGCAGTGATGCTCGTCTTCGCTACCTGCATGCTCCTCAACTTGCGGGAACGCCGAATGGCCGACACCAAGCTCAAGGAACTTGCACAGCGCATCATCGATACACAGGAAGAAGAACGAGCACGACTGGCGCGCGAGCTTCACGACAGTATATCGCAAAATCTCGTCGGGGTTCGTTATGCCATTGATCTTGCAAGCCGCCAGGTCGGAACAGCAAGCAGCGGCGCGCCAATGGCAATCGAAAAGGCATCAGACGCCCTTAATGGAGCGATCAAGGAAGTGCGGCGCCTATCACATGATTTGCGTCCGCGCATCCTGGATGATCTGGGTCTGACAGTCGCTTTAAAGGCTCTTTGCGAGCATTTTTCAGAACGTACGGGTATTGATACACTTTTTGAAGCGAACGGCTTGAACGAAACGATAAAACCCGAACCGAGTACGGCTTTGTACCGGGTGGTGCAGGAAGCCCTTACCAATATAGAGCGGCATTCAGGTGCCAGCCGGGTTGATATCCGGCTTCGTGGTCTGAAGAGTAAAATAACAATGACCGTTGCTGACAACGGCAACGGTTTTACTGCTCGCAACCTGAAAGATGAGTTGTCGGGATTGGGGTTGCGCAATATGCAAGAACGCATGGCACACTTTGGCGGTATACTGTTGGTCGAAACGGGCGTAAATGGTACGCAACTCACTGCCCGGTTGCCGAAATCGACCACGGAGAAAAAGCTGGAAGCAGGAGTAGTATGACGAACGAGTGTAAAATTCGCGTATTGCTGGTCGACAATCACCCGCTGGTACTGGACGGGTTACGTGCCGTTCTTGAAACCTATGACGATATTGAAATAGTGGGTGCCGCCGCAAATGCTCGCGCCGCCCTTGAGCTCGCGTCGGTGGTAGGTCCCGAAGTTGTATTGATGGATATTAATATGCCACTTCTCAACGGTATTGAAGCGATAGAACTTTTCAAGAAGCAGCTACCCGGCATCCGTATCCTCATGTTATCCATGCATGACAGCCGCGAATACATCTCCACTTCGATCATGCGTGGTGCATCAGGTTATGTCTTGAAGGATGTTTCAACCATGGAAATCGTAACGGCCATTCATGCTGTCGCGTCTGGCGGCACCTATTTCTCCTCAGGCGTTTCTGAAGCGCTTTTGGAACGAGGAGAAAAAAAATCCGAAGGGCTGTCTGCACGCGAAACCGATGTACTGGTATTGGTTGCGGAAGGTGGCAGCAACCGTGAGATTGCTATCAGACTGAGTATTTCAGAAGCAACAGTTGAAACACATCGCAAGAACATCAAGAAGAAGCTCGGCATCGCCAGCACTGCGGGCCTCACACGTTATGTCATCGAAAACGGACTGAACCTTTCATCGCATTAATTTCCCCGACGATCACCGTTGTTACCCACTAATGGGTAGAGCTTTGTTGCTTTAGTCTATCGTCGTCTTGCCGCAACGAATCGTCGCTCATAGTATCTTCCAAAACCGCTTGAGGAGGCGGGAAAGAAGGGGAGGAGCAATGTCAGTCTTGCTGGCGTTTTCGCGCGCTATCGACGCGGCCAATAATTTCATCGGAAAGTCGGTATCCTGGCTGATACTTGTGGCGGTTCTTATCAGTGCCATCAATGCTATTTCCCGCAAACTTTTCAACGTCAGCTCCAATGCATGGCTTGAAGCACAATGGTATCTGTTCTCCGCTGTGTTTCTACTTGTCGCGGGCTATACATTGCTTAACAACGAGCACGTCAAGGTCGATCTACTTTATAGTCGCTACTCACGGCGAACCCAGTTACTGGTTGAGATATTCGGCACGATTTTCTTCCTTCTACCATTCTGCCTCGTCACGATTTACCTCTCATGGCCGATCGTTGAAGCAAAGCTCACCAGCGGCGAAACCTCCAATAGTACGGGCGGATTGGTACTGTGGCCGGTTTGGTTGCTAATTCCTGTCGGTTTCGGTTTGCTGGCACTTCAGGGCATATCTGAGCTCATCAAGCGTATCGCCATTCTTCAAGGGCATATCCCCGATAAGGTCGCTGTTGAAGATGCCGAAGCGCAGGCGCTTTGAGAGGAATGGATATGATCGCTTTTTTCGCAGAAAATCTCGCTCCCCTCATGTTTCTTTCGCTTGTGGTCGTACTACTGCTGGGCTATCCGGTCGCATTCGCCCTAGCCTTTGTCGGCTTCGTTTTCGGCTTTGTTGGCATCGAATTGGGCCTGTTGCCAGTCAACCTGTTCGGTGCAATTCCTGATCGCATTTTTGGGCAGATGTCGAACGAGACATTGCTTGCCATTCCATTTTTCACTTTTATGGGGCTAATTCTGGAACGAAGCGGCATGGCGGAAGATCTACTCGATACGATCGGGCAGCTTTTCGGACCGGTACGTGGGGGGCTGGCATTTGCAGTGATAATCGTTGGGGCGTTGTTGGCTGCAACCACTGGCGTGGTTGCAGCCTCTGTCATTTCCATGGGACTTATTTCCCTGCCCATCATGCTGCGCTATGGTTATGACCGTAAGGTCGCGGCCGGAACAATTGCCGCCTCCGGTACCCTGGCACAGATCATTCCTCCCAGCCTTGTCCTCATTGTGCTCGCTGATCAGCTTGGGCGCTCAGTGGGCGATATGTATAAGGGTGCACTTGTACCCGGATTGATGCTTGTCGGCTTTTACTGCGCCTTCATCATAGGTATGTCGATCTTGCGACCCGCGACTGTTCCTGCGTTACCGGTTCACGCGCGTACGTTGAAGGGCTGGAAGCTCGTTCAGCGTGTGGTGTTCTCATTAGTACCGCCGCTTGTATTGATCTTTCTTGTCCTTGGAACCATCTTTATCGGCCTGGCAACGCCTACAGAAGGTGGTGCCATGGGAGCAGTGGGAGCGCTACTTCTAGCTATCATCAATCGCCGTCTCAATCTGACAATGCTGACTTCAGCTCTATACGCGACCGCAAAACTGTCGTCGTTCGTCATTTTCATCTTGTTGGGTGCACGCGTGTTCTCGCTCACATTCTATGGTGTCAACGGCCATGTCTGGGTTGAACACTTGATGACGTCAATCCCCGGCGGCGAGGTTGGCTTTCTTATCGTTGCCAATCTCCTGGTGTTTCTACTGGCATTCTTTCTCGATTATTTCGAGCTGGCCTTCATCATAATTCCACTTTTGGCGCCTGTCGCGGACAGTCTGGGCATTGATCTTGTCTGGTTCGGCGTGATGCTGGCGGTTAACATGCAAACATCTTTCATGCATCCACCTTTCGGATTTTCATTGTTCTATTTGCGATCCGTTGCGCCGTCCCGACCATACAGGGACAAAGTGACGGGGGCGACAATCCAACCTGTTACATCCGGACAGATTTATGTTGGGTCCATACCGTTTCTGATAATTCAGCTCGTTATGGTCGGGATTATCATAGGTTTTCCCGGTATAGTCACTCACTATAAGGGCAACCATAAACAGCTGGATCCCTCCACCATCCAAATCAATGTGCCTATGCCTGATGCGGATGGAGGAAACCCATTCGGTAATGCACCAGCACCTTTTGGTGCACCCGCGTCCTCCCCTTCTAATGAACCATTGCCTGCACCATCATTTGGCACGCCCTCCCCGCCTTCATTCGGACAAGGTACCGGCCGACCGGAAAGGCCGGAACAATGACCCTAAACTAAAATTGGAACCAAAAGTATGGAGCGATTTTGCTTGAAGCAAAAACTTATAAAGATGCAGTTATGGCGGTTCCAACGAACGCGACTGAACTGAAAGCTCTCCAGTCACTACAGACAATTAGAAGTCTTCGAGGAGGAAAGACATGAAACAGGATTTAAACCGTCGAACATTTTTAACAAAGGGCGCCGCCATTGGCGCAGCCGCTGCAGCGAGCGGGACGGCGCTTGCCACACCTGCCATCGCTCAGGAACTACCTACTCTACGATGGCGTTTGACTTCAGGTTTTCCCAACAATCTTGATACTATTTTTGGCGGCGCTGTCTATATGGCCAACGCCGTTTCGAAGATGACGGAAGGCAAATTTCAGATCCAAGTTTTCCAGGCAGGCGAAATCGTACCTGGCCCACAGGCGATCGACGCTGTGCAAGCGAATACGGTCGAAATGGCACATACGTGTGGCTATTATTTTACCGGAAAAAATCCGGCTTTTGCCATTGGTACCGCGATACCGTTCGGCATGAATACACGCCTACAGAATGCGTGGCTCTATCACGGTGGAGGCAACGAACTCTATAACGAGTTTCTATCGGATTATGGCGTCGTGGGGATTGTCGGTGGCAACACAGCCGCGCAGATGGGGGGGTGGTATAGAAAGGAGATCAAAAGCCTAGCAGATCTCAAAGGGCTCAAGATGCGCATCGCTGGTGTTGCCGGTGAAGTCATGTCACGTCTGGGTGTGGTACCGCAGCAGCTTCCTGGCGGCGACATCTACCCTTCGCTCGAGCGCGGAACCATTGATGCTGCAGAATGGGTCGGCCCTTATGACGACGAGAAACTAGGCTTCTATCAAATTGCGCCTTATTATTATTATCCCGCATTCTGGGAGGGTGGTGCCTCGGTCCACTTTTTCATCAACAAGGAGCAATATGAAAGCCTGCCAGAACCTTACAAGGTTGCGCTCAATACAGCTGCTGAAGCAGCAACTCAGAACATGATCTCGCTCTATGACGTAAAGAATACGACAGCGATCCGTTCATTGGTATCAAAGGGAGTGAAACTTCAGCCGCTACCACGTGATGTGCTCGACGCTGCATACAAAGTTACGTTTGATCTTTATGCGGAATACAACGAAAAAAATCCGTCATGGGCTAAGATTTATCCAAGTTGGAAGAAATTCCGTGACGAAGGTTTTGAGTGGTTCCGTGTCGCTGAATATACCTACGACAGTTATGTGTTTGCGCAGCAGGCCGCAGGCAAATGATACGACTATGACAGGCCTTGTCGTTCCCAAACATTGAGCGGGGCCAGTCGCCCCGCTATCCGGTTGCAACGCGTAAGATACAATCTAGCCATAAACTCGCTTTTTTCCAGGCGAAACATTGCCAGTTTTGTATTTACAGTGGCGCGGGCTATCCCAAGGATGAACATTTAGTGGGAACTAAAACCATCTATGATGTGGTTTAAATAGAGCCTGCATAAAGCCACACTCTCTAAAAACCCATTGATAAGTGGAAGGCCATACACAATTATCATTGAGTCTATAGATGAGGATCCGACAGGTTGAACCTGTGTCACACCATATATCCACAATGAAGTGTTTCTTTACCCGTGTTCTGGCAAAGGTTATTGACATAGTGGAGTTACTTTAAGGCCGGACATCGCTTACTGCAGAGAAGTTGACTTTTCACTGGCCCGACGGTGGATACAACGATTAAAGCTACTTTGCGGGATTGGCTCCATGCGACTGGCACAAACCGCTGTCATTTTGAATTTTCGGTGCTGATTTCGCTGAGCACTGATACCCTGCCTGAAAGGCCAGGATCCCGCTTCTTGAGTCGTCATACACAGAAACTTGCAAATCAATCAGAGCGAAATCGCCGCCCGGACATTGTAATGGAGCTCAAGGCACTAGAACTTCTTCCCCCAATTTTCATGGCTGCGTTGAAGAAACTAGGTCCATTCGCCCAAACAAGGCACCAAGCGCGATCAGAGCTCTTTGAAGTGGATGTGCGGTCAACCAAGTTTCTCGCACTGGTTCAGTCACAGGATAACCAGAACGTTAATTGCCTTGATGCGCAAGTGGTTCAATGCCTCGAATGCTAAGCTCGTTTGTGCTGTTGAACCGCTCGGGTTTACGTTGTGGCTTGTTTAAGTTGGTACCGTACTTGGCTGACGGGCGGGAAAAGGCCTAAATGTTAGTAGGATCAAAACAGCCACCAGCCCCATGCTCCACGATCCAACATACATTAGCACGTAAGAATTGAATCGATCATAGATCAGGCCACCCAGCAACGGGCCGGTCGACATACCGAGACTGCCTGCCATCGCAGTTCCGCCAATGATCGTACCCATCATTTTCAGTGGGAAATTCTCGCGGATAATCACAGCATAAAGTGGCATTGTGCCAGCATAGATGGATCCGACCAGCGCTGCCACCGCATAGAACGGACCGAGTGTCGAAACAAATACATAGGCGAGAACACCGAAGGCCTGTGCCATAAGTCCAAGCACCAATATGCGCTGCGCACCAAACCGATCTCCTGCAAGACCGAACCCGATACGACCGAACATGCCGGCCAGTCCTTCGACGCTGTAGATCGACACAGCCGCAATCATTGGGATTCCGCAAGTTACCGCATAGCTTACAGTGTGAAAGATCGGGCCGGAATGGGTCGCGCAACAAAAGAAGTTCGCCAGCATCAGGGTGATGAACTGCGGCGAGCGAACCGCCTGCCTGACGCTCATGTTCGACTTCGGTTCGTTCGTTGCAAATTCGCCTATTCCCGCATCGAGCGCTGGTGGTCGGCGGACCAAAAGTGCCGCGGGAATCATCACAGCCGCGGCCATTCCGGCGATGATCAACATTGCAGTTCGCCAGTCATGGATTGTCACCAGCCACGCCGCCAATGGCGCCATGGTCATCGGTGCCATGCCCATACCTGCAGAAACCAGCGAAACGGCGAGACCGCGCTGCGTATCGAACCAGCCGGTCACACAGGCCATCATCGGCGCGAAGACGGCTGCGGTCGCTGCGCCGACCAGAACGCCGAACAGTGTCTGGAATTCGCTGAGCGTTCCCGCCCGACTGGCGAAAGCAAGGCTCGCCGCCAGAACGATTGAACCCGTGAGCACGACTGGCCGTGGCCCGAACCGATCAGAGAGGCCACCCCACACCATGCTGGCGGCGGCCATTGAAAGGAAACCAAACGTCATAGCAGCGGATATGCCGGTTATCGACCAACCGGTATCCAGAGCTATCGGCCGCAGGAACACAGGCAATGAAAACATGGCTCCAATGGCGACGCAGCCCAAAAGGCCACCTGCCGCCACGATGACCCAGCGATATGGATGATCCATGTACTCCCCCGATCCAGAAAGCCGCTGACGTTCAGGCACTGGAAAGTGGTTTATGTCAGAGGAATGTCTCTTATCAACGCTACTGACACCCCACCGAATATTTTAACGGCGTTTCTGGATCAGCCCTGAGACGAGGCCCAACCGGTCGACGGAATGGTATTGACCATCCACGGGATCCCGAACCGGTCTATCAGCGAACCAAAGCCTGGCGACCAGAAGGTCTCCTCAAACGGCATGACTACCTTGCCGCCTTCAGACAGATGCTCGAACAAACGCTGCCCTTCGGCCTTGTCTGCAGCATGCAGGGTGACATCGAAGCCGTTCTTGGGCTTTTCAATATTCGGTGCCCATTTAACATCCATGTCGGCGCCCATTAGAGCTTGATCGCCAACCTCGAGCCAGCAGTGCATGAGCCAGGTTTTGTGTTTATCGTCGGTGATTGGCATGTCTGGAGGACCGTCACCATAGGGCATGGCCGCAGTAATCTTCCCGCCCAGAACCTTGGCGTAGAATTCAAACGCTTCGCGGCACTGGCCCTGAAAACTTAAGCTGGTCACGATCTTCATAATTATTTCCTCCCAAAATAAAACTTCACTATTTCGAACAAGCTTGATACCGCACGCCGCACTACTCGCCTACTGTCAGCGCGTATCATTTAGAATGTCACCGACACCACGCGATAAGCGGGGTTATCGCCTGCTGCGCCTTTCCCCCCAGGAAGGGCAGTGACTGCATTGTCGAGACTGAACTCCCTTTTGGGTCCACAGTTTGTCAGTGATGATCAATAATCTACCTTGATATCAATATAATTAGCCCAAAATGTCAACCTCGCCTGTAAAAGTTCCTGCCAAAGATATCTTCGAAACCTCCGTCCTTAGGCATGACGAGCCTGTGCCTAAGGCACAGGTTTACGCATGGGCACGCGAGTACACTAATTAAAAATTCAATTCTTCCAACACCACACACGCTGGGTGATTTGTGTATGTTTTTTGAGTGAAGTTGAGAGCCGATAAAGGCGTTATTAACAGCCTGTGAGCGCGCCCTCTCATTTGGGTTTTGGCCATCAGCTTATGTTCGGGGGGCAGATGATCGTTTCGACCCAACTATTGACCTTTCCTCCCAAACGTCGTGTAAGCATTTCCAAATCGTTTATATTTCAGTCACTTGAAGAACTGAAAATTGCCCGGACTCGAACTTGCTGGGCACTCTGTTCCCTTTCATGCACCTGACTGGCGATCTTGCTTTCACAATCCTCGTTTAACTGAAGAGATGGCTGAACGCTATCGCAGTTTGCAGATTCGATCGACAATCTCTGCATATGCCGCGATAGCCATTAAGACGAGAGGTGTCGTGCGTAAAAGCTTGGCACGTATGCCATGAACACTGCTGGCCATACAGAAAAACACGTATTAAATGCCCAACAAGAATCCAGCTCCGACCACTGTCAGGACCAACGCTGAAATCGCGATAAAGGCGTGATCCCGTGCTAGTGAAAACTGGATGAGCATAAGGATCACTCTAGAGACGGGAAGAAAAATGAATAGGCCAACGCCAGTTTTCACCAATTCGTATCCGCTCACGCTAAAAATCGTCCTTATGAAGGGGTGCAGCCATTGAAGCGCCAATCCTGCTGCGATGACAAATGAAGCCAGTCCGGTGCCATAATGCAACAATCTGGCGATAGCTCGCTCCTGCCCCGCGGCTGTGCTAAAGTATTTGTTCATGGGAATTTTCCTGTCACGCTGCGAAATGCAGGTTGAATCCATTTACCGCCATCGCGACAGCCAGCAACACAAGGACTATCACCAAGAAGATGCGGAGCTTGTCACCGGAAAAACCCATCAGCATCCGCGCACCCACGAAGGCCCCTGCAACAGAGCCGAGCGCAACCGGACCGGCGATTGCTGTATTTATGTCACCGCGAACAAAATAGGCGCCCGCACTCGCGGATGCCGTTACCCCGATCATAAAATTCGAGGTTGCTGAAGAAACCTTGATTGGAAGTCGCAAGGCCGTATCCATGGCGGGGATTTTTAGCACACCGCTACCAATTCCGAGCAGCGCCGAGACCAGGCCGGCCCCATACATTAGCGACAAGCCTATTGGCACGGAGCCTACATAATAAGGCGCAACGGTTCCCCCTGTGCGATCGGGAACTGCGGAATGCAGGCCCAACCGTGTTGCCCAACTTCGTTGCGCGTATACGGTCTGCTGGTTCCCATCACGGCGGCGGTTGAGCATTTGTTGCGCTGACACAACGAGAATACCGGCAAATAACAAATACAGATAAGCGACCGGAATAATCCCGATCAGAAACACCCCGGTAAGCGCGCCCAACGTCGTCCCAGTCTCCAGGACGGCAGCCAGCCTTACATTGGTCATACGCGCTTTCAGGAGCGGTGCCGCGCTGCCGCATGAACACGCAATTACCGACACCAGGCTAGCAGCGACCGCAGCGTGGATGTCGATACCGAACAGAATTGTTAGGACTGGGACAATGAATATACCGCTTGCCATACCGAGAACACCCCCAAGCGCGCTTGCGCCGAAGGCAGCAACAAATAGCGATAAAGCACCGGTCGCCCCCATATCAGGAACTCCAATCATGGGTTCTGCCGTGACCGGCGCGATAAGCGGGTGGTGAACTTAATGAGGTCGCCGCGATAATAGAGCTTTTCATAATCCACCGGCTTCGGACCTTCACAAAAGGAGGTCCGCTCGATCAGAAAGACAGGGCTTCCGGGCGTGATCTCCAGCGCCCGGGCGACTTGGTCGTTTGCTGTGATGGCTTCTAGATGATATTCCGCTTCGACAAGCGGCAGGCCATACTTGTTCTCGAGCAACGAAAAGATCGGCTCCGCTTCCAGGTCGTTGCTCCCGATCTTCTCGCCAATGTCCAAGGGTAAATAGGTTTCATCGAACGACATAGCAACTCCATCGGCCAAGCGAACCCGCTCGATACGATAAACCTGCGTTCCGACGGAAATGCCCAAATGCGCCGCGACGACATCGCTGGCGGGCACGGGACGTTTATCCAGCAGTTTTGCGGTTGGATTCCGGCCTAGAGTGATCATGTCCTCCACAAACCCGCTCAATTCAGTCAGCTCCTGCAGAATCTTCGGCTCGGTAACAAATGTTCCCTTGCCGCGACGAATCTCCACCAATCCGCGCGCGACGAGGTTTTCGACTGCCTTTCGAACAGTCGTTCGGCTGACACCGAACCTTTCAATCAAAATATCTTCAGGTGGAAGTTGAGCGCCGCGAGCGAGAATACCGTTGGCAACTTCGGATGCCAACGTAGCCTCAACCTTAGCGTAAAGTGGTGCGTGGTCTGTCTCTATCATCATACCGACATCATGACGTCGCTACATCATTATGTCAATCGCTCTCACATCTCTCGCGAAGCTGGAACGAGCCGACTGGCAGCCGGTAGATAAACATTGCTGCGTTTCCGGCTTGCTTTCCTCTTAGGCGAGTTTTGTCCGCATCGAAGCCATAGCTCTTGGCAAAATTTCCAGTGCTATTTGCTTTATGGCTATGGTTGTTTGTACGAATGAATTGCCGGTCTCTGGACCATCTCATATATCGGCTGACGGGAAGCTGGTGTAATGAATGACGTTGTCTGGTCCGAAACTGAGACTGATCGCTATCAGCACTCGCTCGCCACATTGCGCACTTTCAGTTGCTAGTGTCCTCAGAATCCATACGGAATGGAGCACCCCGCCCGAACCCCAACCCGGCAGGCAGTCAAACAGTCAAAGTCATTCGCGTAAAGAAGACGAAGGTTAGCCGTAACTGCTCAAATATAGGGCTGACTGCCCCCCCGTAAGCCGACTTTCACGCAATCAATATAGACCTGCACTTGTTGAGCATTTGCCTGAAAGTTCGCGAGCAGTCTCTCGAGTGGGAAGAGCATCGCTTTTTCCATAATCGCATCCAGTCTGTGATTGCAGGTTTTAAAAGCCGAGCCACGCCTGATCCTCAATCTAAATCTTGAAGCCGCCGGTGGTTCCAATTACTGGTATGGGCGATAGCGGAAAAATGCCTACACACCCGGATAATCAATCAAGAGAACAGTTGCTGGGGGGCGAGTTAATATTCATTTGGCACCCCTCATCCTAATCCGCCAGAGCATCGTGAAAAATCGGGCCAAACTCTGCGCCATTGACGCTGCTACTAGCCTCCAGCCAGTCGTATATCATGCGTCATGTCATAGCTTAACGAAAAGCGAACACCATACCTTTTACCAACGGGATACGTCATGAAAAACGACCAAAGAAGCGGTCTATGCCAATTAGTGGCAAGCCTGATCCAGAATCCCTCCTTACAGCGAAGTTACTGCATGATCGTGTCCTTGAAGCTAAATTTGGTGCTGCCCGGTATGGAAAAGATTAGCGAGCAGATTGGCTCACTTTAACCTGAGGTTCGCGCACCACTTCGACTACGCGTCTTGAACGGATGAAGCCACCAAGTTTTCCTTCAAGATCGTTGAAAAGAGCGACCAGGGCTCGTGCGTTAACTGGTAATGTTTCAAGTCTGACGATCTTCATTTCGGGCAGTGGTCCTGACCTTCCGGGTTCGCCAATCAACTTTTCCCGAAATGCAACAACGTCTTCTCGCGCCATAGCCTGTGTTTCGTAAAACCGGCGACTGGTATCCGAAAGATCATCTCCATATACATACGTATAGAAACTGCAACCTACTGCATGCTGCTTCTTCGACATAATGCACCCCTTATCTTTTAAACAAAGGAGTCGACCAGAGCACAACGATAGAATGTCCCGAAATACCGTTTGATCCCGTAGGAGGATTTGCGGTACGCCCCCGCTTTCATGCTCATTGACCCCTTGGTGATCGGGGGATTGGAAAACCGTGCAGACACGATCCCTATGGCCTTTAGCCGGAAGCCTGTTGCATACGCCACAGGTCCCCCGACCATAAGGTCAAGGAGTGTGATGCTGTTACGGCCAGCAACAACCGATCTGCAAGAGGTTTCCACGCCCCAAGGCAGCTGCGTATCTGCCTCAACATGAATCCTAAACGGAAACAGTACGTTGGTGCAAGCTGTTTCCGACAATTTTCGCTAAGGTGGGCTTATTGGTGATCGTTGCCTATCTTACTCTCCTGGGCTGTGCATTGGTCAACGAGAATTAACTTTTTCAATCTTTCTGCGCCAACGATTCAAAGCTGGATCAACCTAACTATCTTCTCTGCCCGACAAAGGAATAGAACCGATATGGCACGGGGATCTATTGCCTCTGTACCTCAAGAGCCACAGGGCCGACATTTTCCGCATTGGTATGGCAGGTCAACAAAAAATAATAATCGCCAGCTAGAAGATGCATTAAAGTTCTTCAAGAGCATACAATTCAGATAATAGCGCCCCCTTAAATACGGTTATGCATCAGGGGGCTTACGGAAAAACAACGCTTTAATCAAAAATCACCGATTCTCCACTGTCGATACGGATCAGGTCGGCTAGAATATCTTGCAACAGCAGTCCAGGTTTACCGCCGTCTTCCAGTTCCGCGCCTTCCATTTCCAGGATGCAATGTAACTTGGCGGTAACACCTGCAAGGGATTGAGCTGGTGTGGTCAAAAGCATATCGGCAAGCTGAGATTCAACCGTCATCAACTTCATCTCGGCATTTAACATGCGCTTGTACCCGATTTCCTCGCCGCCTTTCTTCCATTTTCTCTGGCGAGCCCTCAGCAAAGCTTGTGCACGTCTTCGCTCCTCTGACATTGCTACACCTGAGAGAAAGCTATCAATTTCCTCCACTGTATGCACCACAACCCGCCGCCCACTCTCTGGAACTGTTATCTCGACTAAAGGAAAACCGCCAACTATACTCAAGAGCTTCGTTTCAAGTTGTTGTTGTTGAAAACAGATGTGCCGTCGTTGCGCATGGACAGCGTTCCACTTTTGCCAAGCAGATATAGCAGGGTCAACGCCGTTACATTGAGTCTGTTCATCTCCCAAGACATCTGCCACCCCAAAGTGCGCGGTTGGTATCGCCGCTAACGAGGCAATGGCGGTCAAAAGAAGGTTCCGCCGAGTTACTTCAGGCAAAGTTGTGCTATCGTTAGAATCAGCCATAATCCGAGTCCTGTAAACTTGGGTTGTGGTCAGATTGGATGGCGTGACGTGTCAATCGGAACGGAATATTGGCTCTGACTCACATTTGATGATTTCGCGGTGGAAACTGATGCGGTTATCAGAAAGGAATCAGCATCATGGCGACCAAGTTTCGTCTGTCGTCCCTGATCCCGGCCGGATTGATTGTTGAGAGTTCCGACGAGGACGAGGGGGTTATCATTGTTTCAGCGCGGGCTACTGCCGATCGACGTTCCTGCCCTTTATGCCACAGAATGTCAGATCGTGTTCATAGCCGCTACGTTCGGATAGTTGCTGATTTGCCTTGTGGTGGCACCAAGGTCCAACTGCGATTATCAGCAAGGCGCTTTATCTGTGAGATGACAGTTTGTCGTCGCCGGATATTCGTCGAAAGGTTTGGAGAGCTTATCGTTCCGGAGCGCAGCCGTCGAACCGCTCGACTTGATACCGTCGTACATCATCTCGGGTTGGCTCTGGGAGGGCGGCCCGCAGCAGCCTTTGC